>NZ_AEWE02000081.1:0-21970 GCF_000190455.2 Pseudomonas sp. TJI-51 | reverse complement strand
TTGGTGGTGAAGAACGGCTCGAAGGTGCGCTTGCGCACGGCCTCTGGCATGCCGACGCCATTGTCCTCGACCTGGATCTCCGCCCACGGCGGGTTCAGCCGGGTGCGCAGGGTGATCCGCCCCGGCTCGCTCGGTTGCGGGCGCAGGTGGATGGCCTGGGCGGCGTTCTTCAACAGGTTCAACAGTACCTGTTCCAGTTCGTTGGCAGTGCACGGCACGGGCCCCAGTTCAGGGTCGAACTGCCGCACGATGGCCTGCCCCTTGAAGTCGAAACCGATCGCCAGGTCGAAGTCGTTGCCGGCAATTTCCACCGCCTGGTCGATCAGCGCCGGCAGCTCGCAAGGCTCCAGCCGTCGGTTGCTGCGGCGGCTGAAGCTGAGCATGTGGGTGACGATCTTCGCCGCGCGGGCCCCGGCCTGCTGAATGCCATCGAGCAGTTGCGGCACTTCGCGGCTGGCCAGGTAGCGGTTGATCATGGCCAGGTCGAGGCCAAGCTCGCTGGCCTGTTCCTGGTTGCGGGGCAGGTCTGCCGACAGGCGTCGGCGGATGTTCTGTACGTTGTGCAGGATGGCGCCCAGCGGGTTGTTGATTTCGTGAGCCATGCCCGCCGCCAGGCCGCCGACCGAGAGCATTTTTTCCGACTGGACCATCATTTCTTCCAGCGACAGGCGCTGGGTGATGTCGTCGATGCGGATCACCACGCCGCGCCCGCCGCCGCCGGTGAGCGGGTAGAAGGTGAGGGCGTAATGGCGCAGCTCGTCGCCCTTGGGCCAGGTGACCCGCTCGATCTTGGCCACCCGGTGCTTTTCCACGGTTTCCTTGAGTTGCGGCAGGAACGGCTTCAGCGGCTCGAAGGCGATGAACACCGGCTGGTTCAGCGCCTCATGCAACGGCGTGCCGGAGAGGACCGTGGCTTCGTGATTCCACTGGGTGACATAGAGCTGTTCGTCCAGGGCAATCAATGCCGAAGGCATCGAGTCGATGATGCTGTTGAGGTAGTTCTGGAAACCGGTGAGTTTTTTCTCGATTTTGCTGCGCACCTGCACTTCCAGTTCCAGCTTGCGGTTGGTATGGCGGGTTTCCTCGGCCAGGCCCTGGGCCTGGTCATAGGCATCCTGGAACTCGTCACGGGCGCGTTTGAGTTGCTGCTCACGGGCCTCGATGCGCGAAAGCATGGTGTTGAAGGCGTCGGCCAGGCTGCCGATCTCATCGTCGTTGCCACGCCGGGCGCGCAGGGCGTAGCTCTCTTCGCGGGTGACCTGGCGGCTGAGTTCTTCAAGCTGGTTGATCGGTTGGGTGATCAGGCGTTTGATCTGGCGGGCAATGAAGATCCACAGCAGGATGCTGAACACCAGGATAGCCAGGCTGGCACTGAGCGTGCCGGTGTAGAACGCGGTGGGCAGCTCGCTGCTGGCCACCAGCAACAGGTGGGCCGGCGGGTTGGCCTCGCGCGGGATGCGGATCAGTTGGGTGCTGCGAAACTCCATCAGGCGCCAGCCGTCGATGTTGCGAAAGCGCTTGGGCAGGGTTAGCGGGTCGCCATGCTGGAGTTGCGCCAGCATGCGACCGTCCCCCCCGTACACGGCTGCCGCGCGCAGCGGGGTGTAGCTGTCCAGCTCCTTGAGCAGGGCACTGGCGGTGTCTGGGGTGTCGCCCGCGCGCTCAGCCAGTTGCGGGTTGGCCACCAGCCGGCCGATGGTCTGCAGGGCCTGGGGTGCCATGCTCTCCTGGGTGATCCAGTAAGCCGCGCTGATGAAGGTGAGGTTGGCCACCAGCAGGATGGTCACCAGCAATACCAGCAGGGCCGCCAGCAGCTTCTGCCCGACCGGGAGGTTTTCCAGGCGATGGCGCAAGGTCATGGGCTAGGCAGTGTCCGTATCCAGGTAATAGGGCTGCGTCAGTCGCAGGGCAAGCCACGTAAGCGCAGGTGTTCGACCAGGCGTTGCAGCAGGTGTTCCAGTTGCGGCAGCTGCAGGCCGTGCCGCGCGGCAACCCGGCAGGCATGGCCGAGCAGGTAATGCACCTCGGTGCGTCGGCCTGCGTGCACGTCCTGGTACATGGAAGAGTAGTTGGCTGCGGTGGCCACGATCACCCGTTGCACTTCTTCTTCCAGGCCCTCGGCCGCTTGCGGCTGGCCACAGCGGCGCAGCAGTGCGGCCAGTTCGGTGCACAGGCCATGTACTTCCGCCAGGTGGCCCAGCAAGCCGCCGTTCTGGCAAGCGTGCAGCACGGTCAGCGGGTTGATCGCGCAGTTGAGGGCCAGCTTGCGCCACAGGCGGGTGAGAATATCCACCGTCCATTCGGCAGGGATGCCTGCTTCGTGCAGGTCATCGAACCAGGCCGGCAGCGCCGGGTTGCGCGGGTCGCCCAGCCAGTTGAAGCCATGCCCGGCAAAACGCACCTGCCAGTCGCCTTCGCGGAAGGCGCCTTCGGTGCTGGAGGCGAAAACGCAGCGCGCCTGTGGCAGCAGGTCTGCCACCGCGTCCTGGCTGCCCAGGCCGTTCTGTAGCAGTAGCACGTCTGCGCCCTCGGCCAGGCGTGGTACCAGGCCGGCAATCGCCGGGGCCGCGTCGTAAGCCTTGCAGGCCACCAGCAGGCGATGGATCGGCCCGTCAGCCTGGGCGGTTTCGGCGGGTATGGCGTAGTGCCGGGGCTGTTCTTGCTCGATCAACGTCAGGCCGCCAGCCTGCTCATAGGCCTGCAGCCGTTGCCGATCGCGCAGCACCAGGCGCACTGCCTTGCCCGCGCGTGCCAGGCGGCAGGCCCACAGGCTGCCGAGGCTGCCGGCGCCGAGAATATGCCAGGTGCTGCTCATATGCGTTTCGCAACCCGTTATAATGAGCCCGCATTTTAACCGTCAAACCTGGCGCGCTCCATCTTCAGCCTGAGCGCGCTTTTATTTTGGGAGAACAACCATGCCTTCGTTCGACGTGGTATCGGAACTGGACAAGCACGAAGTGCAGAACGCGGTGGACAACGCCATCAAGGACCTGGACCGCCGTTACGACCTCAAAGGCAAGGGCTCCTTCGAGTTCAAGGACAAAGAGCAGACCGTGATGCTCACCGCCGAGGAAGAGTTCCAGCTCGAAGCCATGCTGGAAATCCTGCGCCTGGCGCTGGTCAAGCGCAAGATCGACGTGAAATGCCTGGAAACCAAGGACCCGTATGCGTCCGGCAAGGAAAAGAAACAGGAAGCCAAGTTCCGCGAGGGTATCGACAAGGACCTGGCCAAGAAGATCGTCGCCACCATCAAGGACGGCAAGCTGAAGGTGCAGGCCGCCATCCAGGGTGAGCAGGTACGGGTAACCGGTAAGAAACGCGACGACCTGCAGGAGGCCATTGCCTTGCTGCGGACCAAGGAATTCGAGATGCCGCTGCAGTTCAACAACTTCCGCGACTGATGCGGGTTTGGCCAGGAACCCCCATGGCTCAATGATGTCCATGGGGGCCGGGGCCGTGTGTTAGCGCGGTCTGTTCTACCGTGTACTTGCCGTTCGGCATCAGGAGATGAATATGGATTTGAACGCTGAAGTCGATCAGCTGGTTCGCCAGTCGCAAACCTGGATCCCCTTGATCATGCAATACGGCAGCCGTGTGCTGCTGGCGCTGGTGACCCTGGCGGTCGGCTGGTGGATCATCAACAAGGTCAGCGCCCGCCTGGGCAAGCTGGTCGGCCTGCGCAATGCCGACCTGGCGTTGCAGGGCTTCATCAGCACCCTGGCCAACATCGTGCTGAAGGTGCTGCTGCTGGTCAGCGTGGCGTCGATGATCGGCATCGAGACCACCTCGTTCGTCGCGGCTATCGGTGCCGCCGGCCTGGCCATCGGCCTGGCGCTGCAGGGTAGCCTGGCCAACTTCGCTGGCGGCGTGCTGATCCTGATGTTCCGCCCGTTTCGCATCGGCGACTGGATCGAGGCACAAGGCGTTGCCGGCACTGTCGACAGCATCCAGATCTTCCACACCGTGCTGCGCACCGGCGACAACAAGACGGTGATCATGCCCAACGGCAGCCTGTCCAATGGCATCATCACCAACACCAACCGCCAGCCCACGCGCAAGGTGGTGTTCGATGTGGGCGTGGATTACGAGGCCGATTTGCAGAAGGCCCGCAATGTGTTGCTGGAGCTGGCCCAGGACCCTCGCGTGCTGGCCGACCCCGCTCCGCAAGCGGTGGTGGCGACGCTGGGTGACAGTTCGATCACCGTGTCGCTGCGCTTGTGGACCAAGACCGCCGATTACTGGGATGTGATGTTCATGCTCAACGAGCAGGCGCGTGACCGCCTGAAGGCCGAAGGGATCGACATTCCGTTCCCGCAGCGGGTCATTCGGGTGGTGCAGGAAACTGCCGCCCAGTAACAGCGCATCAGCGCCGGGGCTGCACAGCGGCCCCGCTTTTTTCGCCCCGATTACACTTGTTCACAGCAAACCCCTGCAATTTCTGGCATATACCCTGCTCCTGCCTGTCACCCCTGATATGCCATCATGAAACCACTGCTGTACATCACCCCCCTGCGGGCCTTGCTGTTTGGCCTGACCCTGGCCCTGTTCGAACTGCTGACCTATCTGGCCAGTGACGCGGTGATGCCGGCCATGCCGGTCGTGGTCGGCGACCTGAACGCCAGCCCTGAATACATCCCTCATGCCCTCAACCTGTACTTGCTCGGTGGCGTTGTGCTGCAGTGGCTGATCGGCCCGCTGGCAGACCGCTATGGTCGGCGCCCGTTGCTGCTGGCCGGCTGCGCGTTCTTCGGCCTGGCCTGCCTGGCGACCTTCTGGGCCCATGATATTGGCCTGTTCAACCTGTTGCGCCTGTTGCAGGGGATAGGCCTGGGCTTTGTGGTCACGGTCAGCTACCCGGCGCTGAACGAGGCATTCAGCGAGGCGGACGCTGTACGCATGATGGCGCTGCTGGCCAACATCGCCCTGCTGTCGCCGCTGCTCGGCCCGCTGGTCGGGGCCTTGCTGTTGCAGTGGCTGGACTGGCGTTGGCTGTTCGTGGCTTTCGCCGTGGGGGCCGTGGTGTGCTGGGGGCTGCTGTACCGGCTCATGCCCGAAACCCTGGGGGTAGAGCGCCGCGACGGTTCGCGCCTGGCGTTCACGCCGATCCACCTGCTGCCATTGCTGGCAGGCTACGGCCAATTGCTCGGCAACCGCCGCTTTGTCGCGGGCAGCGCCGCCCTGGGCCTGGTCGGGCTGCCGCTGATTGGCTGGATTGGCCTGTCACCGGTATTGCTGATTCATGATGAGGGCCTGACGACCCTGGAATATGCGCTGTGGCAGCTGCCGGTGTTTGGCGGGTTGATCCTGGGCAACCTGATCATCAACCGTATTGCCGACCGCTACCCGTTGCCGGCCCTGGTCCGTGGTGCCCTGTGGCCGTACCTGGCAGGGTTGAGCGTGATGGTGCTGGCGACATGGTATTGGCCGAGCGTGACCAGCTTGGTGGCAGGCATGTCGTTGTATGCACTGGGCCTGGGTGTGGCCAATGCGGTGCTGTATCGCATGACGCTGTTTTCCAGCGAGCAAAGCAAAGGCCTGGTCTCGGCCATGCTGGGGATGATCACCATCGCCCTGTTGGGGCTGGGTGGGGCATTGCTGGCAATGATCGGCGCCGGTGCCAGCTTGCTGCATTTCGCACTGGCGGCGGGGCTGGCGGGCGCGCTGGCGCTGTGGCCGTTGTGGTTTGTGGTGGGCGGCCGGCCGGGGCAAGGGGCCGTGGCTGACTGATCTGCAGTACCTGTGCCTTGTCGATCTGTAACTTGCCAAGGTCGCTATCGTGGCCTGCATGCGGGTCTTCCTGGTGCGACTCAATGCCATGCTCAGGACTGGCGAGCCTTGGCTGGATCTGGTGTTGCCTCAGCCGAAGAGGGTGTAGATCAACAGCTAAAATGCAGGACTCGAAGATCACACGGTTCCTGTGGGAGCGGGCGTGCCCGCGAACACCGGCGCAGCCGGTGCCAGACACCGCGTCGCCCGCTCCCACAATGAATCGCGCAGGCTTTTCAAATTTTGAGAAAGACAGTTGCTCCTACAGGCGGGGCTGGCGGGCGCACTGGCGCTGTGACAGCCACACACAATCGCAATGTGGCTTTTTACCCGCGTTGCCCATCAGGCCGCCGCGCCTGGCTCTGCCTGCGGTTTACCGCGGCCAGTCTCCTGGCGCCACTGCAAGGCGATCAGGATCAGCGTAGGCACGCCCAGCAGGGCGGTAATCAGGAAAAAGTCGTGATAACCGAACTTCTCCACCATCACCCCCGAGTACCCCCCGATCAACCGCGGCAGCAACAGCATGATCGAGCTGAGCAGCGCGTACTGGGTGGCCGAGAACTTCAGGTTGGTCAGGCTCGACAGGTACGCCACGAACGCAGACGTGGCCATGCCGGAACTGAAGTTGTCCAGCGAGATGGTGACCACCAGCATTTCCAGGTTAGGCCCCATGTCCGCCAGCATCAGGAACAGGATGTTGGTGCCCGCCGATGCCGCGCCACCAATGAACAGGATGGGCATGATGCCGAAGCGCACGATCAGCAGCCCGCCGATACCGGCACCGACCAAGGTCATGATCAGGCCGAAGATCTTGCTGACACTGGCGATCTGGTCTTTGGTGAAGCCCATGTCGATATAGAACACGTTGGCCATCACGCCCATGACCGTGTCCGACATGCGGTAGGTGGCGATCAGACCTAGCAATAGCAAAGCCTGCCAGCGGTAGCGGGCAATGAAGTCGTTGACCGGGGTCAGCACCGGGGCCAGGCCGCGGCGGCCCAGGCTCGACAGGCACGCCCAGGTCAGCAGCACATAGAGGATCAGGCGCAGGAAGGCGCGGTCTTCGAGCAACAGGTCGAGCGGCGTGGCATCCCCGGAGATGACCGTGGACCAGCCGGTATTGAACATCTGGGTGAAACTGGCGGGCACCGACACCAGCAGGATGATCAGCACGAACACCGAGGCCATCTGGTGCACCAGGCCGTAGCGCGCAGCCGACAGCTGGGTGCGCAGCGGCACCGGCGGTTCGCGCATGACCAGAGTCGTGAACAGCGCAGGCAGCATCATCACCCCGAACATCACGTAGGTGCCGGCCCAGGCTTTATGCAGGTAACTGAAGCCGGTAGACCCGAACCACTCGGCGAAGAACAGCGCGCCGGCGGTGGCGAGCAGGGCGGCGACCCGGTAGCCGGCCATGTAGCTGGCGGCCAGGGCGGCCTGGCGCTGGTCGTCGGCGATTTCCAGGCGGTAGGCATCCACCGCGATGTCCTGGGTGGCCGAGGCAAAGGCCACCAGCACGGCCATGGCGATCAACCAGGACAGATGTTGTTGCGGGTCGCACAGGCTCATGCCGACCAGGCCGATCACCACCAGTGCCTGCGACAGCAGCAGCCACGAGCGCCGGCGCCCCAGGCCGCCGAGCAGTGGCAGGCGCCATTGGTCGAGCAACGGTGACCACACCCACTTGAAGGCGTAGGCCAGGCCGATCAGGCTGGCGTAACCAATGGTTTCGCGGGCCACCCCAGCCTCGCGCAGCCACACCGACAGGGTCGAGAACACCAACATGTAGGGCAGGCCGGCGGCGAAACCGAGCAGCAAAAGTACCAGGGTTGACGGGCTGGCATAGGCAGCGAGCGCAGCGCGCCAGGTTTTACGGGGCATGGGCCAACATCTGCCTCAAGTTTTCGAAAACAAAGCGCGCACTCTAACCGCTGTGCTCTGTCGGGCGCCAGCCATGGCGCGTCATATCCACACGATTGTTGGTCACATTCACGCCTTCTGCACGCAGCCGCGCCCGTTGTTCATCCCCGGCCGGTGTGCCCAGCGCCAGGCTCAGGCGGCCCCCTGCGCCCAGCACCCGATGCCATGGCAGGCGGGTTTGCGCAGGCAGTTGCCCGAGGGTGCGCCCTACCCAGCGGGCTGCGCGGCCAAGCCCGGCCAGCGCTGCGAGCTGGCCATAGCTGACGACTTTGCCCGCCGGTACTTGGCCAAGCACCGAATACAGTGCCGTTCGTCGACCTTCGGCCGATTCCGGCATGTGCTCAGGTCCCCCAGACATGGCGCCCCCCTTGGGCTGTGGATGAAACCAGACAAATGGTCAGGTAAATGCGTATTGAACTCAATGCCAGGCTGCCGGTCTGTGCTTGCTCTGGTCGGCGGTAGCTGGATAATGCCCGGCTTTTTTCTTCGAATCGAACCGTATTACGTCTATGCATTCTAGATCCTTGTTGTGCCTGCTCGCTGCTTCCCTGTGCGCCTCACCGGCGTTGGCCGATACCGTGTGGATGAAGAACGGTGACCGGCTCAGTGGCAAGATCAAAGTCTTCGATGGCGGCAAGCTGCTGCTGGAAACGCCCTACGGCGGCTCCATTGCCCTGGACTGGAAACAGGTGCAGACCCTGGAAAGCGACCAGGAACTGCTGGTCAAGCAGGATGCCTACACGGGCGAGAAGGCCAAGTCGCTGAAGGCCGCTGAACCGGGCAAGGTGACCTTGGCCAACGGCGAGGCACCCAAGACCGTGGAGCTGGCCAGCATCGAGCAGATCATGAAGCCCAAGCCCCTGGTCGAAGACTTCGTGTGGAAAGGCAACGTGGATGTGGCGCTGGACTACAAGCGCGCCGAAAACGATACCGACGACTACGATGTCAGCTTCAAGACCACGGCCCGCCACGGCCGCTGGCGGCACAACGCCGAAGGCGAGTACAACCGCGAAACCAAGGACGACGTCACCACCACCGACAACTGGAGTGCCGAATACGCGCTGGACCGCTTCATTACCGAGAAGTGGTTCTGGCAGGGGCGGGCCGAATACAAGCGTGACCGCATCGAAGACCTTGCCCGCCAGCGCACCGTCGGTACCGGCCCGGGTTACCAGTTCTGGGACAATGAACTTGGCGCATTCTCGCTGGGGTCGCTGATCAACCGCACCGACTTCGAGTACCAGGACGGCAGCAAGGACAACTTCTATTCCGCTGCCGTGAAGTGGGACTACACCCGTTACCTGATCGGCAAGAACGTGCAGCTGTTCACCAACGGCGAGCTCGCCAAACCGCTGGGTGGGGTGGCCGACTATTCGCTGGATGCCGAGGTGGGGCTGCGCTACAAGGTTACCGAATGGGCTTCGCTCAACCTCAAGGCGGAGCGTGACATCATCAGCGGCACGAGTGAAAGCGATCTGGAGAAGACGCGCTATACCGCGGGCTTTGGCGTGACCTGGTAAACCGCCGGGCCGCACCGCGGCCCCATTGGCACCCGGTGTGATAATGCTTATCTTGTCACCCATCCCGTTTGCCACCAGGAGCCGCACCCAGTGAGTACCAACGCCATTCGCCCAGCCCGGGAACTGCTGCTCAAGGAATACCGCGGCGTGCTCTCGACGCATTCCAAGTCGATGCCGGGCTACCCGTTCGGCTCGGTGGTGCCGTACTGCCTGGACGCTCACGGCAACCCGCTGATCCTCATCAGCCGCATTGCCCAGCACACCCACAACCTGCAAAAAGATCCCAAGTGCTCGCTGCTGGTAGGCGAGCGCGAAGCTGAGGATGTGCAGGCGGTGGGGCGCCTTACGGTAATGGCCGAAGCGCACAAGCTGGTCGAGGCAGACGCCATCGAGGCTGCCGCCGAGCGTTACTACCGCTACTTCCCGGACGCTGCCGGCTACCATAAGGCTCACGATTTCGACTTCTGGGTGCTGCAGCCGGTACGCCACCGCTACATCGGCGGCTTCGGCGCGATCCACTGGCTCGACCAGGTCACCCTGGCCAACCCGTTCGCCGGCACGGCCGAGGCCAGCATGGTCGAACACATGAACAGCGACCACGCCAATGCCATAGCCCACTATGTGCAACTGACCGGCCTGCCGAACCATGCCACAGCGCAACTGGCCGGGGTGGACAGCGAAGGCATGCACCTGCGCATCGGCCAGGGGGTGTACTGGTTACCCTTCCCGCATATTTGCAATACGCCGACACAAGTCCGCGAAGCCCTGGTTTTGCTGGCGCGGGCCGACCAGTGGCCCATGCCGGCAGGAGGCGAGGGTTGAAAAAGCGTGCACTTGCATCCACTTGATGGTCTTAAAGGAAGGTTCTCTTCCGACGAGGAATGCTTTGATGCGTGCTTTTCTACTGTTGCTTCTGCTGTTTCCAGTGCTGGAGCTGTTCGTATTCGTCAAGGTCAGCGCGGCCATCGGTTTCTTCCCGGCGCTGTTGCTGATCATTGCCGGTTCCGCCTTGGGGGTGCTGGTCATGCGTGTGGCTGGCCTGGCCACCGCCCTGCGCGCCCGGGAAAGCCTGCAGCGCGGTGAGCTGCCCGCCGAGGACATGTTCCAGGGCATGATGCTGGCGGTGGGCGGTGGTTTGCTGCTGCTGCCGGGCTTTATCAGCGACGTGCTGGGCCTGCTGTGCCTGCTGCCGTTCACCCGCCATCTGGCCGCGCGCAAGCTGCGCGAACGCGCCGAGGCCCAGGCCATGCGCCAGCGCGCGTTCCAGGACGACCCGTTCCAGGCCCAGCCGCGCGATGGCGGCCACCGGCCGAACGTGATCGAGGGCGAGTACGAGCGCCGCGACAAGTAACCACCGCTTTCCACTACGGGGCCGCACATGCGGCCCCGCGTTTTTTCCGCGAGCTGAAAAATTTTGTAGGGCAAGCCTTGTAATTGGATATGGCGGCCTCATGTATGTGGTCACCGCAAGGTTTCTGGCATTAACGCCAGACATTACTCAGGTGGCTTGCCCTTGGCGGGCTACCTTCCGGCAACGCCGGACAGCCTCAACCCGCCGGTTTCGATACCGGCCGATGAAAACCACAATTTGGGAGAGATCGACAATGAAGCTTCGTCCTCTGCATGACCGCGTAGTCATCCGTCGCAGCGAAGAAGAATCGAAAACCGCTGGCGGTATCGTCCTGCCGGGTTCGGCCGCTGAAAAACCTAACCGCGGCGAAGTCGTTGCTGTTGGCACCGGTCGCGTTCTGGAAAACGGCGAAGTCCGTGCACTGGCCGTCAAGGTCGGTGACAAAGTGGTTTTCGGCCCTTACTCGGGCAGCAACACCGTGAAAGTCGATGGCGAAGACCTGCTGGTCATGGCCGAGAATGAAATCCTCGCCGTTATCGAAGGCTGATTTCCCCGACTTCCCGTTACTCCAAAGAATTTCCAAGGATTAAACGATCATGGCTGCTAAAGACGTAAAATTCGGCGACTCCGCTCGTAAAAAAATGCTGGTTGGTGTCAACGTTCTGGCTGACGCGGTAAAAGCTACCCTCGGCCCGAAAGGTCGTAACGTGGTTTTGGCCAAGAGCTTCGGCGCGCCAACCATCACCAAGGACGGCGTTTCCGTCGCCAAAGAAATCGAGCTGAAAGACGCCTTCGAGAACATGGGCGCCCAGCTGGTCAAGGAAGTCGCTTCCAAGGCCAACGACGCCGCCGGTGACGGCACCACCACCGCTACCGTACTGGCCCAGGCCATCGTCAACGAAGGCCTGAAAGCCGTCGCTGCCGGCATGAACCCGATGGACCTGAAGCGCGGTATCGACAAGGCCACTGCTGCCGTTGTCGCCGAGTTGAAGAACCTGTCCAAGCCATGCGCCGATTCCAAGGCCATCGCTCAGGTCGGTACCATCTCCGCCAACTCCGACAGCTCCATCGGTGAAATCATCGCCGAAGCCATGGAAAAAGTCGGTAAAGAAGGCGTGATCACCGTTGAAGAAGGCTCGGGCCTGGAAAACGAACTGTCCGTCGTAGAAGGCATGCAGTTCGACCGCGGCTACCTGTCGCCTTACTTCGTCAACAAGCCAGACACCATGGTTGCCGAGCTGGAAAGCCCGCTGCTGCTGCTGGTCGACAAGAAAATCTCCAACATCCGCGAGCTGCTGCCAGTGCTGGAAGCCGTTGCCAAGGCCGGCCGCCCACTGCTGATCGTTGCCGAAGACGTTGAAGGCGAAGCGCTGGCTACCCTGGTAGTCAACAACATGCGCGGCATCGTCAAGGTTGCTGCGGTCAAGGCACCTGGCTTCGGCGACCGCCGCAAGGCCATGCTGCAGGACATCGCCGTTCTGACCGGTGGCCAGGTCATCTCCGAGGAAATCGGCCTGTCGCTGGAAACCGCTACCCTGGAGCACCTGGGTAACGCCAAGCGCGTGATCCTGTCCAAGGAAAACACCACCATCATCGATGGTGCTGGCGCTGACACCGAGATCGAAGCACGCGTCAAGCAGATCCGTGCCCAGATCGAAGAAACCTCTTCGGACTACGACCGTGAGAAGCTGCAAGAGCGTCTGGCCAAGCTGGCCGGCGGTGTTGCCGTGATCAAGGTCGGTGCTGGTACCGAAGTTGAAATGAAAGAGAAGAAAGCCCGCGTTGAAGACGCCCTGCACGCTACCCGTGCAGCCGTTGAAGAAGGCGTGGTGCCTGGCGGTGGTGTTGCCCTGGTTCGCGCCCTGGCAGCCATTATCGACCTCAAAGGCGACAACGAAGACCAGAACGTCGGTATCGCCCTGCTGCGCCGCGCTGTCGAAGCGCCGCTGCGCCAGATCACTGCCAACGCCGGCGACGAGCCAAGCGTTGTCGCTGACAAGGTCAAGCAAGGTTCGGGTAACTTCGGTTACAACGCTGCCTCCGGCGAGTACGGCGACATGATCGAGATGGGTATCCTGGACCCAGCCAAGGTCACCCGTTCGGCGCTGCAAGCTGCTGCTTCGATCGGCGGTCTGATGATCACCACCGAAGCCATGGTTGCCGACCTGCCAGAAGACAAGCCAGCTGCTGGCATGCCTGACATGGGCGGCATGGGTGGCATGGGCGGCATGATGTAAGCCAGCCTTACCCCCTGCACCATGAGAAAGCCCCGGTTCGCGAGAACCGGGGCTTTTTTTATTCTCCTGTGGGCGCCATTGGGCCGCTAAGCGGCCCCGGCTTCAGGCAACGCTGTTTTTGACCGCGGGCACTTCTACCATGCCCCGGCGATACAGCACCAGATAATACGACCCCAACCCAATCAACCAGCAGAACACCGCCGTCCACACGTTGTGCGACAGGAAGTGCGCCCCTTGCAGCATGCGCCCAACGCCAAGCAGCGAACCTGCCAGCAAGGCCACCACGAATGCCGCCCGCGCCAGGCGCGGCTTGCGGTCACGCAACATGAAGAACAGGCCGAACAGGCAGAACCCGGTCGCGGCATGCCCGCCCGGCCAGCACAGCCCGGGCTTGTCGGTGGCCGGCCGTGGTTGCAGCAGCTTGCTGTAGGTTTCGGTACCGCCAAACTGGGTGAGGCTCCAGGGGCACTGCACCTGCGTCACCTTCTTCAGGGGCGTGACAAACGCGGTGGACAAACCCAGCGCCAACACCAGGCAGCCCAGCTCGCGGCGCCAGCCAAATAGGCGCTTTACGAAAAAGCTGGCGGCGAAGGTCAGCAGCGCTATCAGCCCCAGCAGGATCACCCCCTGTTTGACCCGGTCATGCAGGATGTTTTCCAGCCAATAACTGTGACGGCCAATGAACTGCCCGGCTACAGGGTCGAAGAACAGCTTGGCGAGGTCCATGTCGATCGACGTCAGCTCCAGCAGAATCAGGGCCAACGCGGTCGCCAACGGAATACCCAGGTACAGCCAGTAATTGATCGGGCGAGGGCGGGTTGCTTGCTGCATGGCGGCTCCAGGGCGGAAAAAAGATCGGCCATTGTCGTCGGCCCGCTATCCTGTGTCCGTGAAGGATCAGTGAAAAAACCGTCAAGTGCGGTGAATTTTTCCGGGGGCTGGCACCCTGCAGGCATAGGCCGTAAGCTGCGCCTGCCGCGCACCACAGCGAGAAGCGCCGCACAGGAGAAACCGATGCGCATTCTTTTGGTTGAAGACAACCGCGATATCCTGGCCAACCTGGCCGATTACCTGGGCATGAAGGGCTATACCGTCGACTGCGCCCAGGATGGCCTGTCCGGGCTGCACCTGGCTGCCACCGAGCACTATGACCTGATCGTGCTCGACATCATGTTGCCCGGTATCGATGGCTACACGCTGTGCAAGCGCCTGCGCGAAGACGCCCGCCGCGACACGCCGGTGATCATGCTTACCGCTCGCGACCAGTTGGACGACCGCCTGCAAGGCTTCCGTTCCGGGGCCGACGACTACCTGCTCAAGCCTTTCGCCCTGTCCGAGCTGGCGGCACGCATCGAAGCCGTGCTGCGCCGGGCCCAGGGCGGCGGGCGGCGCAGCCTGCAGGTGGCTGATCTGAGCTATGACCTCGACACCCTGGAGGTCACCCGCCAGGGCCGCATGCTCAAGCTCAACCCGGTCGGCCTCAAGCTGTTGGCCGTGTTGATGCAGAAGAGCCCTCATGTACTGCGCCGCGAAGTGCTGGAAGAAGCCCTGTGGGGGGACGACTGCCCCGACAGTGACAGCCTGCGCAGCCATGTGCACCAACTGCGCCAGGTGATCGACAAACCGTTCGAAAAACCGCTGCTGCATACCGTCCATGGCGTCGGCTATCGCCTCGCCGAGGGTCGTGATGGAGTTTAAGCAAAGCCTTGCCCAGCGCATCATCATCGCCTTTGCCCTGATGAGCGCGCTGGTGGCCGGGGCCTTCGCCTTCGGTATCGTCGGCACCGTGCACCTGGTCGAAGAGCGGCTGATTTCATCGGTACTGGGCGGTGACTTGCAGCGCCTGCTGCGCATGGACAGCGTCAGCGACTGGAGCCACCGCCCGCGCCCCGACCAGTTGTTCTACTTCAGCGGCGGGCGGGACGACTTTGAGCTGCCCAAAGACCTGCGCCACCTGGACCGTGGCTTCCACGAAGTATTCCGCGACCAGCTTTCCTACCACGCGATGGTCGAGATCGTCGATGGCCGCCGCTATGTATTGCTGCAGGACCAAAGCGACTTCGAGGAGCGCGAGCGTGTGCTGTTCGCGGTGGTGCTGGTGGGCTTCGTGCTCAGCCTGGTGCTGGCGGTGATCCTGGGCTGGCTGGTGGCGCGGCGGGTGATGGCACCGGTGATCCGCCTGGCGCGGCAAGTTCGCCACCGTGACCAGCTGCTGGGCCTGGCGCCGCCGTTGGCGCCGGACTACGCGGCGGACGAAGTCGGCCAGCTGGCGGTGGCGTTCGATGACACGCTGGGCCGCCTGCGCGATGCGCTGACCCGTGAACGGCTGTTCACCAGTGACGTCAGCCATGAGTTGCGCACCCCATTGATGGTGCTGGCCACGTCCTGCGAGCTGCTGCAGGAAAACCCCAACCTCGACACCCGCGCGCGCAGCCAGGTGGAGCGCGTGGCGCGGGCAACCGAAGAGATGCGCGAGCTGGTCAAGACCTTCCTGATGCTGGCCAGGGCGCAACGTGATGAAGGCGCAGTAGCCTCCCGGGCGACCCTGCGCGAAGTGGCCAACGAGCTGATCGGGGTGTGGCGCGACACCATCGAACAGAAGGGCCTGACCCTGTATTTCGATGGCCAGGCCAGTGCCAGCGCAGTGTTGTACAACGCGACCTTCCTGCAGTCGGTGATGGGCAACCTGCTGCGCAATGCGGCGCACTACACCGATGCCGGCTACATCCGCCTGAGCCTGGAAAGCAATGGCTTCAGCGTGGAAGACAGTGGCGTGGGCATACCGGAAGAACAGCGCGAAGCCATGTTCAAGCCGTTCGTGCGCGGTGACGAGCGGCGCGGCGAGGGCCTTGGGCTGGGCTTGTCGCTGGTGCAGCGCATCTGCGACGACCAGGGCTGGCGGGTGACCTTGACCTCTTCTGTACCCCATGGCTGCCGTTTCCATGTCGACTTGAGCAATACGCGGGTGAAAGAAGAGCCGGACGTCGTGGCTGGGTAATGTGTTGTTACACGTGTTACCGTGGCCAACACTTTTTTCACATCAGCATGACCTGATTCCTACGCGCATTTACCTAATGTGAGCGCAATGGAATCAGGAGATGCTCAATGCGTAGCCCTATCAAGCTTGAATTTTCTGAGAAGTACGACAAAGACCATGCCCGAGAGTATTTTCTCAAGCACCAGGATGGCTTGGCCCGCCGGCTGTCTCACAAGCGAGATGAGCAGCTGGCCCGCCGCGCACTGGCGCTGGCGGGTGAGCCTGGCCTGGTCCTGGACTTGCCCTGCGGCGCTGGTCGTTTCTGGCCGCTGCTGGCAGAAAAGAACAACCGGGTCATCATCGGTGCCGATAATTCCCAGGCGATGATCGACACCGCCTGTGCTGCGCAACCGCCAGAAGTGGTCGCGCGGGTACGGCCTTTGCAGACATCGGCATTCGACATCGACTTGCCAGACAACTCCGTCGACAGCATTTTTTGCATGCGGCTGTTTCACCATATTGGCGAGGCAGCCCACAGAAAGAAAATTCTTTCTGAATTTCAACGAGTTAGCCGTGATAGTGTGATCTTGTCACTGTGGGTGGACGGCAACTTCAAGGCTTGGCGGCGCAGAAAACTGGAACAGCGCCGCAGCACCAAAGCCGAGCAGAACCATTACCAGAACCGGTTTGTGTTACCGGCCGACACGGTCGAAGAAGAATTCCGCGCCGCCGGTTTCAGGATCCAGGAACGCCTCGACTTCCTGCCGTTCTATGCCATGTGGCGGGTTTATGTATTGCGTAAGGGGTAGTGTTTGATGGCTGTAGCCCAGAATGGGGAGTCGCGCTTCGATTTTTACTGGCGCCAGCAAGGCGAGTGGGTAGAGGAGCCTAACCAGCGCCGGGGTGGCGAAAGTGGTGTGCAACGGCTCAACGATGCCAACGGCAAACTGCTGTATGCAAAGCGTCAGGTCGGGCACATTTATCGCAGCCTGTTGCACCCCTTCGGCCGGCCAACCGTGCTGCGTGAACTCGATGCGCTGAACAGCTTCGAGCAACTCGGGGTGCGTGTACCGCGCCTGGTGTTCTGTGGTGCCCAGCGCGATGCCGACCACCAGTGGCGGGCGCTGCTGGTCAGCGAAGCACTGGACGGGTTTGTGGAGCTGGACACCTGGCATGCCCAAGGTGCCCGAGACCGTTACCCACAGGTGGTCCACGAGCGCATGCTCAAGGACCTTGCCGAAAACCTGGCGCGCATGCACCTGGGCCATTGGCAGCACGGCTGCCTGTACGGCAAGCATGTGTTCGTCAAGGTGCTGGGCGAGGGCGAGCAAGCCCGTGTCGAAGTGGCGCTGCTCGACCTCGAGAAGTGTCGGCGACGTTTCAGTTGCCAGCGCGCGGCGGGTAACGACCTGCGCCAATTGCGCCGCCATTCGTCGCTCAACGAGGCGGAATGGCAGACGCTACTCTACTTTTACAAGGTGGCGTTTGGCAGCGCTGTCAAAGGGTTAGGGTAATGAAACTAGAAATAGCTCGAGCTTTGTTCCTGGTAGCGGGCCTGGCGGTGACCACTGTAGCGGTGGCTGCCTGGGAAGAGCCGAGGCCAACGGTATTCAGCAAGGCTGAGATGGCCGCCCAGTGCGCACTGCCGCGGGACGTGAAACCGCAGCAGAAGGCCAGGGTAGAGCCGGATCAGGATCTGTTGCTGTTGCTGTTCGGCCTGCGCCAAGGGTTGCGGCCATTTGGTTGAAACCGGTGTAGCTGTACATGCCAGAGGCCTCGCAAGCGCGAGGCCTCTGGCGTTTCTGCAGGTGGCCCTCGGTGGGCGGGTTTCAGGCGGCAGCAGGTTCCTTGGCCACCGTCTTGTGCGCCAGCAGGGTGTAGATACAAGGCAGCACGAACAGGGTGAACAACGTGCCGATCGACATACCGGTCGCGATCACGGCACCGATGTCGAAGCGGCTTACCGCCCCGGCCCCGGTCGCGAGGATCAGCGGCACCATGCCGAATACCATTGCCGCCGTGGTCATCAGCACCGGCCGCAGGCGAATCGCCGCCGCTTCTTCGATTGCCTCGCGCGCGCCCAGGCCAAGCTCATCACGCAACTGGTTGGCGAACTCGACGATCAGGATGCCGTGTTTGCTGATCAGCCCGATCAATGTCACCAGCCCGACCTGGGTGTAGATGTTCATGCTCGACAGGCCCAGGAACAGTGGCAACAGCGCCCCGCAGATCGACAACGGTACCGTAACCAGGATCACCAGCGGATCCCGGAAACTTTCGAACTGGGCCGCCAGGACCAGGAAGATGATCGCCAGCGCCAGGCCAAAGGTCACCCACAGTGCGCTACCTTCCTGCACGTACTGGCGGGCCACGCCGGCATAGTCGAAGGCGAAACCTTCCGGTGCCTCTTCGCGGGCGATGTCCTGCACGGTCTTCAGCGCTTCGCCCAGGCTGACCATCGGTACGCCTTGAATGATCGCCGAGTTCAACTGCTGGAACTGGTTGAGCTGCCGCGGGCGAGCGCGGTCGGTGAGGGTGACCAGGGTCGCCAGCGGCAGCAGCTTGCCCTGGTCGTTCTTCACGTAGTAGTTGTTCAGCCAGCCGGGGTTGTCGCGGTATGCGCGCTCGGCTTGGGCAATGACCTTGTAGCTGCGCCCCTCGAGGGTGAAACGGTTGATTTCGGCTTCACCCAGCAAGGTGGCCAGGGTACTGCCGAGAACGTCCATCGATACCCCCATTTGCGCCGCCTTGGCCCGGTCGATATCGACCACTACCTCGGGTTTGTCAAAGGCCAGGTCTATGTCGAGGAAGGCGAACTTGCCCGATGCCTGGGCCCGAGCCTTGATGCGTTGGGCCACTTCCAGCAGTGCCGGGTAGTCGCCTGCGGTGTTGATCACGAACTGGAAAGGCAGGCCTTCTCCGGTGCCGGGCAGCGACGGCAGGTTGAAGCCGAAGATCTGCAGGCCGGCGACCTCTTCCAGCTTGGCCTGTACCAGTGGCAGCAGCTCTATTTGCGTACGCTCGCGCTCGTTCCAGGGCTTGAGCAGGAAGCCACCGATGCCGCTCTGCACACCATTGAAACCGTTGATCTGGAACGACGAATAGTATTCGGGGAAGGTCTTGAACAGTGGGGTGAACTGGTTGGTGTAGGCGTTGAGGTAGTCTAGGTTGGCTGGCTGCGGGGAACTGCTGATCATGAAGATCACCCCCTGGTCCTCGTTGGGGGCCAGTTCGTTCTGGGTGAACTTCAGCAGTAGCGGAATCAGGCACAGGATGATCACGGCAAACACCAGTACCACCGGCCGGCTGTCGAGCGTACCGTGCAGCAGGCGCTGGTAGCGTACCTTCAGGCGCGCGAACTGCCGATCGAGCCAGTGGGCCAGGCCGCTGGAATTCTGCTCGCGGCGCAGCAGCAGGGCGCACATCATCGGTGACAGGGTCAGGGCGACGATACCGGAAATGACGACTGCGCCGGCCAGGGTCAGGGCGAACTCCTTGAACAGTGCCCCGGTGAGCCCGCTGAGAAAGCCGATGGGCGCATAGACCGCTGCCAGGGTGATGGTCATCGACACCACCGGCATGGCGATCTCGCGCGCGCCTTCCAGGGCTGCATCGAACGGCGACTGGCCTTCTTCGATATGCCGGTGAATGTTTTCCACCACCACGATCGCATCGTCCACCACCAGCCCGATGGCCAGGACCATGGCCAGCAGTGTGAGCAAGTTCAGCGAGTAGCCCATCATCTGCATGAAGAACAACACGCCAATCATCGACAGCGGAATGGTCACCACAGGGATCAGCACCGAGCGCAGGGCGCCAAGGAACAGGAACACCACTAGGATGACGATCAGCACCGCTTCGCCGAGGGTCTTGATCACTTCGTCGATGGAGGCCTGGATGAACAGCGTGGCGTCGTAGGCGATCGACACCTTCAGCGCCGAGGGCAACTGGCTTTCCAGGTCGGGCATGACCCGCCGCACTTCCTTGATCACCTCCAGCGGGTTGGCGGCGGGCGTGGCCTTGATGCCGATGTACACCGAGGGCGTGCCGTCGAATGAGCTGACGGTGTCGTAGTTCTCTGCCCCCATCTCCACACGCGCCACGTCACCCAGCAGTACGCGGCTGTCGCCACTGGTCTTGACCGGCAGGGCGGCGAACGCCTCGGCTGACTTCAGCTCGGTGCTGGCGTTGATGCTGGTGACCACGTATTCGCCTTTGACTTCGCCGGCAGCGGACAGGAAGTTGTAGCGGCGCACGGCGTCGGTCACGTCGCTGGCCGCCAGGCCGAAACCGGCCAGTTTCACCGGGTCCAGCCACAGACGCATGGCAAATACCTGGTTACCGAGGATTTCTGCCTCGGCCATGCCGGGTAGCGTGGCCAGCTTGGGCTGGATCACCCGTGACAGGTAGTCGGTGATTTGCGGGTTGCTCATCTGTTCGCTGTAGAAGCTAATGTACATCAGCGCCGAAGCATCGGCGGCTTCCTTGCTGAGTACCGGGTCTTCGGCGTTCTGCGGCAGTTTGTTGCGCACTTCGTTGGCCTTGGCCAGCAGTTCGGTGAACAGCCTGTCGCTGTCGGCACCGATGCGCGCGTAAATGGATATGACGGAAAAATTCTGCCGGCTCACCGAGGTCATGTAGTCGATACCTTCGGCGCTGGCCAGGCTTTGCTGCAGCGGCTGGGTGATGTAGCCCTGGATGGTTTCGGCGTTGGCCCCGGGGTAGGCCGTGGTGACGGTGATCAGGGCGTTTTCCATGCGCGGGTACTGGCGGATCTGCAGCGTGTGCCAGGCCTGGATACCCAGCAACAGGATCAGCAGGCTGACCACGCTGGCCAGCACCGGGCGACGGATGAACGGGTCGGTGAACGCCATGCCAGCCTCCAGTCAGTCCTTGGTCGCGGCGCCCGGGGCGGGCTTGACGGCCTGGTCCTGGCCGATTCGGATTGCGGCGCCGGGGGTCAGCTTCAGCTGCCCGGCAGTGACTACCTGTTCCCCGGCCTGCAACCCTTTGCTGACCACCACCACGCCGTCACGGCGCTCGCCGGTCTGCACGGTGCGCTGTTCGGCGACCCATTGGGGGTGGCCCTGTTCATCGTGCTGCGGCTTGCCGTGCTGGTCCTTTTTCGCGGTGGCGACATATACCGAGTTGCCGTACAGGGTGTAGGTAATGGCACTTTCCGGCACCACCACCTGCAACTGCAGATCGGGCAGCAGTACCTGCAGGCTGGCGAACATGCCCGGCAGCAATTTGCCGTCGGGGTTGGCCAGGGTCGCGCGCACCAGCAGGTTTCGCGTGGTTTCATCGACCTTGGGGTTGATGGCGCTGAGGCGGGCGGGGAAGGTCTGGTCCGGGTAGGCAGCCACTTGCACCAGCACCTGCTGGCCGAGGCTCAGCTGGGGCAAGGCCTGTTCCGGCACGTTGAAGTCTACGTACAGGCCGGAGGTGTCCTGCAGGGTCGCGATGACGGTGCCTGGCGCCAGATAATCGCCTACATCCACCTGGCGGATGCCCAGGGTGCCACTGAAGGGCGCGCTGATGCTTTTCTTGTTCTTCGAAGCTTTGAGCTGCTCGACCACCGCCTGGTTGCGCTGGTACTGGGCATTGAGGCGGTCGTATTCGCCACGGGAGATCGCCGAGTCGCCCACCAGTTGCCGCCCGCGGCCGAAGTCGACCTTGGCCAGGCCCAGGTCGGCCACGGCGGTGCCGAGCAATGCGGTTTCCTGGTCATCGTTGAGCCGCAGCAGCAGCTGCCCGGCCTTGACCGTTTGCCCAGAGTCGAAATACAGGGCCTTGACGATGCCTTCGACCTCCAGGCTCAGCTCGACACCCTGCAGCGCCTTGAGGCTGCCGACCGCGGGCAGGCGCTGTTGCCACTGGCGTTGTTCGGCCAAGGCTGCCGCCACGGTGATAGGCGGCTTGGGGGCAGTGAACATCTGGATCTGCTGGTAGATCGAGAAAGCCTTGTAGCCCCCCAGGGCCAGCACGATCAGCAGAACCACGGCCAACATGATGAGCATGCGGCGGCGCAGCATAGGTCCGGTTCCTTGGATACGGTTGTTATTCGTTCTGGCACGACAACGGGCGATCCTGCCCACGTGGATGGGGGAAGTATTGACTGTTTTTTGTCTGAAGGGGAGTAAATTGTCTGCACCGGCCCTATCGCTGGCTTGCCAGCTCCCACAGGGATCGCATCAGG
>NZ_AEWE02000080.1:0-57422 GCF_000190455.2 Pseudomonas sp. TJI-51 | reverse complement strand
TCTGGTCGGCAAAGCCCAAGTCGAACGCGACCTGCGACGCTACCAGGCCGCTTTTCAGCATTTCCCGTGCACGGGCCAGGCGCCGCTGTTTGAGCCAGGCATGCGGCGGCAGGCCGGTAGCCTGGCGAAACACCCGGGCGAAGTGAAATGGCGACCGGTTGACCGCCGCTGCCAGCGCCTCCAGCGAAGGCGGGTCGGCCAGCCGGCTTTCCAGCAGTTCGCGCGCGCGGGCCACTGCCAGGGGCTCTTGGCCCGGGGCCGAAGGCGCCGCGCATTGCCCATGGCGCTGCACCAGCGCCAGCACCGCCTGGCGCCAGGCGGTTTGCTGCTGCAGGGCGCTGGCACCGGCTTCTGACAACTGGTGCAGTTGACTGAATGCAACGGCCAGCGCAGGGTCTTGGATCACGCTGGCCTTGAAGCTGGGCATGCCGTGACGCCCCAGCTCCAGTTCCTCGAGCACCCCTGTGACCCGTTCATGATCGGGGTAGAAACCGCGATAGCGCCAACCTGCTTCGTGAGCGGTGGCGCCGGTGTGCAGTTCGTCCGGATTGATCAGCACCATGCTGCCGACCGGGGCCAGGTGCTCGCTGCCGCGGTGCCAGAAACGCTGGGCCCCGGACTCGATCACGGTGAACACATAACCCTCGTGGACATGCGGGGCAAAGCGCTGCTGAACGTAACGCGCGTGCAGCATCTCGACGTCACCCAGCGCTGGCGCCTGCCAAAGGTGTGTCTGCTCGCGCAGTGCCCCGCTCATGCCAGCCAACTGCGCAACAGGAAGAAGATCAACATGCTCACCAGCATGCTCAGCACTACGCTGCGGGTCAACAGCACCAAGGTGATGGCCGCCAGTGAGCCCAGCAGGTAGGGGTTGAGCAGGCTCAGTTCGAGCTGGTGCTCGGGCAGGAAAATGATGGGGCCGCAGATAGCCGTGAGCATGCCCGGCACGGCAAAGCCCAGAAATTGCCGCGCGTTGGAGCTAAGCCGTAAGGGCAGGCGCGGTTCCAGAAACGCGTAGCGATTGAGAAACACGATGGCGCCCATGGCAAAAATCAGCACCCAGGTCATGTGCGTGCTCCGGCAAATTTCTGGCAGATGAAACCGGCGCTCATGCCCAGCAGCCCGGCGGCGACCAGGGCGGTCTCCCAGTGCCAGTAGCTGAACAATACCGAGCAGAACAGCGACACGGCTACGCACGCCAGCGTGGCGAGGTTGCGCACCAGTGGCGCGATCAAGGCCACGAAGGTGGCGACGATGGAAAAGTCCAGCCCGTACTGGTCCAGGTGTGGAATGCTCTGGCCCAGCAGGATGCCGGCCAGGGTGAACAGGTTCCAGGCAACGTAGAAGGTCAGGCCCACCCCTAACGCGTACCAGCGGTTGAACTGCTGCTGGTCGTACTGGCTGGTCAGGGCGAAGAATTCGTCGGTCAACAGAAAGCCCAGGCCCAGCCGCCAGCGCAGCGGCTGGTTGGACAGCACTGGGCGCATCGACAGGCCATACAGCAGGTGCTGTGAGGTCAACAGCAAAGTGGTCAGCAGTATCGATGCCAGGTTCGCGCCGCCCTTGAGCATGCCGATGGCCACCAGTTGCGCGGCGCCGGCAAAGACGATGGCCGACAGCCCTTGGCCCTGCCAAGGGCTTAGGTTGGCCTCGATGGCCATCGACCCGGCGAGCAGGCCCCAAGGGGCGACGGCAAGGGACAGCGGCAGGATGGCGATGGCGCCGTGGAGAAAGGCTTGGCGAGCAATGGTGGGCATGGTGTCTGCAATGCGTTTACAGGGCAGGCCAGCATGCCAGACGGGCAGGGGGTTGGCTTGAACGATCTTGCTGGTCGACAGCGCTTTTGGCATGGGCGCCCGTAATGCCCCCGGGCACCGGCTAGGGGTGTCGGGTCAGGTGTTGCTGCGCTGTCACGCAGCCATTGATGTCGACCGCCTTCTGCAGCAGGCTCAACCGGTGCTGTGGGTCCAGTTCGCTGAGCAGGCGGTACACCTCGGCCTGGTAGTCACGCTGGCGGCCCCACAGCATTTCCAGGCCTTGTGGCTGGTTGCGTCGGCAGGCCAGCTGGGTGGCAGGCTGCGGGTAATAGGGGGCGTACACGGTGGCCATGCTGGGGATGGCCTCCAGGGCTGTGCGGTAATCGCTACTGGCATTGTAGGGCTGGCACCAGGTGGCGATGGCCGGTGCGGGTGCGGCAAAGCCCTGCTTTAGGCTGGCTTCGAGCAACGGGCAGGCAGCTTCAGGGATCTGCGCCGCGGGAAGGTAGGTCATGTAGTACAGGGCCAACCGGTACTGGGCGACCGGGTGGCCCAGCTCGACCGACTTTTTCAACAGGGCCACCGCTGTAGGCAAGGTGTGAGCCATTGCCTGCCCCTGGCGGCTGAGCTCCGGGTCGGCGCCCAGCGACGTGCGCAGGGTGCTGCTGCCTTCTTCCTGATTGTCGGCCTGTTCCAGCAATGGCAACGCCTGGCGGTAGAGCAGGTCGGCATGCGGGTCGATATTAACCTCCAGCGCCTGGGCAGCCAGCGGCAGTAACGCAACCAGCAGCGCGGGCAGGCGCATGGCCAGGCTCACAGGTGAACCCCATGGGCGGCCAGGTGAGAGTGCACGGTTTCGACGGTCATGGCGGTCAAGCATTGCGCCTCGGGGAAATCGGAACGACCACGTATTCTAGCCAGCCAAGGGGCCTGGCCGAAAGGCCGCTGTGCAAATGTCAGACGAGTCTGATAGGGGTGACATTACGTTGGGCGTGTTTTTCCTGGGCCAGGCCCAGCTTGGCGGTGATCACCTTGGCCAAGGCATTGTTGCCCAGGTCGTTCAGGTGCAGGCGATCGATGAACAAATCTGCCCCGAACACGGGCGAGCTGCTGAGCATGCCGTTCATGTCGTAGCAGGGGACCGGATCGGCCTGGCTCTTGATGCGGCGAAAAAACGCCGAGTGCAGTTGGCTGTCGAACGCGCCGTCGAGCAGCCGGTCGAAGTTGCCCGGCTGCTGCTCCAGTGCCGCCAACATGGCCTGTTCACCGGCAGGCAGGGTTTCCCGGCACCAGGGCAGCAACGGTTGCAGGATGAAGGTCAGGGTGGCATGGCTGTCGGCCAGCAACCGGTCCCACTGCCGCAGCGTGCGGCCAATGGTGTCGGCGGCGCGGGCCAGGCGCTTCTCCGGGGCGGATAGCGGCCAACTGCCCACGGCTTCGGCTGGCGGCGGCGGCGCCAAGGCTTGACCAATGCGCCGCCACAACGATTGCCGGCGGGCGGCGGTGGCAGGCTGCAGGCCTTCGCTGAAGCTGTTGAGAAAGTCTTGGTAAGCCTTGCCATGGGCCGCTGCGGGGCTGGCAAGCACTTCGCACAGGGCTTCGTGGGCCAGGCTGTTCAGGCCGCTGAGCACGACCACGTGGCCGAGCTGGCCCAGGCGATGCTGGTGGGTCAGGAACAACAGCAGCTCCTGGCTGGCATTGAGCCCGCAACCGGCCAGGCTCAGCCAGACTTCGCCGGTGAGCATCGACAGGTGCGAGGCCACGGTGTGCTCGTCGGAGCTGGCGCCGATGCCCAGGGCTGTCGAGCCACCCACCAGCAAGTTGATGCGTGAAGCGCCGCCGCGCTCGCCCGCAGAAAAGCGCTTGCCGGCGCAATGGCTGTAGCGCAGGCCCAGGGCATCGGTGTTGATGGTGCCGGAGCGGTAGCTGGTTTCGTGCACATGCATGGTGTGTGGCGCGCGGCGGCTGCCGCGCAGCAGAAAGCGCTGGTAGTCCTGTGGTAGCGGCGAAGGAGGCGGGCTGGTGTGGGTGGGGTTCATGAATGCTCCTTCAATGGCGCCGTAGGGTGCACAGCAGTTTCAGGCCGCCAGTTCTTTCAGGTTGTACAGCAGGCCGCCTGCGGCGATCAGCAGCAGCGCCACTCCGGACGCCAGGCTGATGACCCGGTTGCTACGCTGCGAGGCGATCTTGCCGATGGCGAAGATGTACAGGCTGAGCACAGCGAAGTCGATGGCCACCCAGAGCAGCGACAGGACCACCATGCTTTTGCCGAACGACTCGGTGATCTGGATGAACTGCGGGAAGAAGGCGATGAAGAAGATGATGTCCTTCGGGTTGGAAATGCCCACCATGAACCCTTGCAGCAGCCCGCCACGGGCCTCGTTCGGGGCCTCGTTCGGGGCCGCAGCAGCCGGCGCCTGCAGCGCCTCGCGCAGGGTACCCACGGCAATGTGGCCGATGAACAGGCAGCCCAGCAGGCTCATGATGTTGAGCCAGGTCTTGTCGATGGCCGCGCTGGTGAGGATGATCCAGGCGGCTGCGCCAATCAGCACCAGGGACGCCCAGTTGGTGCCGACGGCGGTGAACATGGCCTTGCGCGAGCCCGAAGCGGCCGCAGTGTTGACGATCAGTGCCACCACTGGGCCGGGCGTGGCGATCAGCAGCAGGACGGTGAGGGCATAAGTGGCGGTGAGTGCGGTATTCACGGTCAGTTCTCGATCAGTATGTCGGGTGTCGGCTGGTGTGCGGTGTGGGTATGAAACGGGCAGCGCGACGGGTTCAGCGAACCTGCCTCCTGCAGCTGGTACTGCTTCCATTCGTAGTTGTCGGCATCGCCAAAAGCGCCAAGGGTGTCGGGCACGACGCCATCGTTGTAGTGGTGTACCCGCTCGCGGATGCGCGCGCGGATGCGCCGGCCGCTTTCGCTGCTGGTGTCGGCCACTTCGTCGAAGTTTTCCCGGGGGTTGATGACGAAGGTGATGTGCTGGCCCAGGTTGCGGCTTTTCATGCGCTGGTGGCCGGGGAAGTTCATGTTGATGAACAGCGGCATGCCGGCGTAGCAGAACGACCAGCCGGTATCGGCGGGGTCGGTCGGTATGCCCTGTGGCCAGGGGTGGGGGTCGCGCGCATGCACCCCGCGCAGCACCTTCCAGGCCAGCGCCTGCTGTTCGCTCAGGCTGCTGTCGGCTGCCGTCTGCAGAAACACCACCAGTGGGCTGCCGATGCGCTGCCGGGGTGTGATAGGTGCGATGAGGCGCACATAATCGGCCAGGCCCTGTGCGATATCATCCGCCAGTTGCTCGGCGCGTGCGAACAGGATGTAACAGGTTTCGCCGTTTACCGCCTTGCGGCCGAACAGGCACGGAAATTCGGGGTTGGCGAGAATGGTGCGAAATTGTTCTACGGTGGTGTACGTCCAGTGTTGCATGTCATGACCATGTTCAGCGGCGAGCTCTAGCGCATCCAGGCGATAGCAATTTCCATATCCCGTAAACATGATTTCCCCAGGCGTGAATTTAAATGAACGTTCCAGTCATATGCAGGCAGGATCTTGGTTATATTTGTTTTTTACCTGCATTTTCCGAGACGCACTTCACGTTGTAAAACGCGTGGAACTATGACCTACTATTAGTCTCACTCATGCTCGGGATATCGCCATGTCGGAACGCATCCAGGCCCTGCACGCATTGCGTGCCTTCGAGGTGGCGTCACGCTATGGCTCCTTCACCCGTGCGGCCGAAGAGCTTGCCTTGACCCAGGGTGCGGTCAGCCACCACATCAAGACCCTCGAAGCCATGTTTGGTTGCGACCTGTTCGAGCGCCGTGGGCCCAAGCTGAGCCTGACCGAGCATGGCCGTGTGCTGGCCCAGGAACTGAAAGTGGGCTTCAAGATCATCGAAAATGCCTGCGCGTTGTTGCGCCAGGACCGTTATGGCTTGCGCCTGAAGGCGCCTTCCACGCTGACCGTACGCTGGCTGTTGCGGGCGCTGGATGCGTTCAAGAAGCACGAAGACCACTGCAGTGTGCAGCTGTCGAGCGTGTGGATGGACATCGACAGCGTCGACTTCTATTCCGAGCCTTACGACTGCGCCATTCTTCTGGCCAGCGGGCGCTTCCCTGCCGACATCGACAGCTTCAAGCTGTTCGACGAGTGGCTGATACCGGTATGCCACCCCGATTACATGGCGCAAGCGCAGCCAGCCCTCAGCGACCTGCCGCAGTGCGAGTTCCTGCACCCTTCCCCCGACCGGCGCGACTGGCGGCGCTGGTTGGCGCGGATGGACGCGCTGCACATCAGTATCGACCAGGGGCAGGTATTCGACACGCTGGACCAGGGCATTTCGGCTGCCCAGCAGGGCCTGGGCATTTCGGTCGTCGACCTGGTACTGGCCAGTGCCGACCTGGCGGCCGGGCGCCTGGTTACGCCATTCAAGCATGCCGTGGCCACCGGCGACGGGTACTACATGACCTGGCTCAAGGCCAGCCCCAAGGCGCGGCAGATGCACAAGCTGCGTGACTTCCTGATGGGCCAGGTGCCGCTGCTGGCCTACAAGGATATCGACTACCTGTACGGTTGAGCCGTACTGCTTCGCGGTGGCAGAGCGCTGTGGCCAAAGTGCCTTGCAACGGCTGCGCGCATGCCAGCCAGCGGTTTAGAATGGCCGGCTTGCCATTTTGTTACCCGGAGCCTGCCCATGAGCAACCTGCAATTCCGCCAGCCCGTCATGACCGACGCCGAGCGCTGCTACCAGATTGAGGTGAGTGCCTACGAGGGCGACGAGGCGGCCACCCTGGAAAAGATCCGCACCCGTATCAGCCAGTATCCACAGGGCTTCCTGTTGCTCGAAGAGCAGGGCGGCATCGTGGGATTCATCAACAGCGGCTGTGCCCATGCCGTGGTGATGGCTGACGAGGCGTTCAAAGAGTTGGTCGGGCATGACCCGCAGGCAGCCAATGTGGTGATCATGTCGGTGGTGGTGGACCCTGCGCACCAGGGCAAAGGCTACGCCAAGCGGCTGATGGATGAATTCATTGCGCGGACCAAGGCGCAAGGCAAGCAGACCATTCACCTGATGTGCAAGGAGCAGCATGTCGAGCTGTACCGCAAGATGGGCTACCAGTACGTGCGGCCTTCGCCCTCCGACCACGGCGGCATGGCCTGGCACGAAATGGTCATGGCCCTTTAGGCAACCGTGAAGCGGGCCTCAGCAGCCTGTGGCTGCTGAGGTTGCTGGGGTATCAGTACTCCCAGAAGATCCGCTGCAGCTCCTTGCTGTCCTGGGTCTTGGTCATCGCCACCATGGCCAGAATCCGCGCCTTCTGGGGGTTCAGGTCGTGTGCCACCACCCAGTCGTTCTTGTCATCTGGCTGTTCGGCGTTACGCAGCACGAGGCCACCCTGGTTGACGTGCGACGAGCGAATGATCTGCACACCCTCCTTGCGCAGTTCCTGCAGCGCCGGCACTACCCGTGAAGACACCGAGCCATTGCCGGTACCGGCGTGGATCAGCGCCTTGGCGCCATGTTGCGCCAACGCTTTGTAGGCGGTGTCGGTCACGTTGCCATAGCCATAGGCAATGTCCACCTGTGGCAGGCTGCTGATCTGTTTGATGTCGAACTCGGAGTTGACCGTGTGACGCTTGGCCGGCAGGCGGAACCAGTACGACTTGCCTTCCACGACCATGCCCATTGGCCCCCAGGCGCTCTTGAACGCTTCAGTCTTGATGTTGACGGCCTTGCTTACGTCACGGCCAGACTGGATCTCGTCGTTCATGGTCACCAGCACGCCCTTGCCTCGCGACTGCTGGTCGCCGGCCACGGCCACTGCGTTGTAGAGGTTGAGCATGCCGTCGGCGGACATGGCGGTGCCCGGGCGCATCGAGCCGACTACCACGATTGGCTTGTCGGTCTTCTCGACCAGGTTGAGGAAGTAGGCGGTTTCTTCCAGGGTGTCGGTACCGTGGGTGATGACGATACCGTCCACATCCTTGCTGTCGGCCAGTTCGGCGACGCGTTTGGCCAGCTTGAGCAGGTCATCGTTGCTGATGCTTTCCGAGGCGATCTGCATCACCTGCTCGCCGCGCACATTAGCGATGTCGGCGAGCTCCGGCACGCCGGCGATCAGCTTGTCCACCCCCAGCTTGGCAGCTTGGTAGGTGGCGCTGTTGGCGGCGCTGGCGCCAGCGCCGGCGATGGTGCCACCGGTGGCGAGGATGACCACGTTGGCCAGTTTCTGCCGGGTTTCGGCTTCCTTGGCCGAGGCGGCGGTGGGCAGGACCAGCAGCAGGGCGAGGGCGCTGGGGGCAAAGGTTTTCAGTGCGGCATTCATCGTTCTTGTGCTCTCTTCCAAATGAGATGGTTTTTGAATCGCGCAGCTTGCAAGGCATCTTTCATACCAGCTTGCGCGCGCAGTGGTGCAGGCACCGCCATGTGTTGCAGTGCTGTGCGCAGCAGCCCCGAAACCACGGCCGCAGCGCAGGTTGGCGCAGGTGCAGCGCAGCCCGGCGCGACCCAGGGGGGGCGTTGCGGGGGTAGTGTTCCATTCGAGAATCCGAACAGGCGTAGGAAAAGGTGTTCGGTTTTGCGGAAAGATTCTGGATAATCAGCGCCAACGGTTTCGGCCGCTGACCTGAAAAACGGATTTGACAAACCCTGGTACTGTTTCCATAGTTACGTACCGCAAACGTTTGCGATCCGATAAAAAAACAAGATTCGGAGTCATCGTCCATGAAGCTGCCGTTCCCCGGTCGTCTGCTGGCCCTCGCTGTCGTTTCCTCACTCTCCCTTGCCTTGCCGTTTTCTGCCGCCCACGCCGAAGACAAGCCCAAGGTCGCCCTGGTCATGAAATCGCTGGCCAACGAGTTCTTCCGCACCATGGAAGACGGTGCCAAGGACTACCAGAAAAGCCACGCCGCTGAGTTTGATTTGATTGCCAACGGCATCAAGAACGAAACCGACACTGGCGAACAGATCCGCATCGTCGAGCAAATGGTCAACGCCGGCGCCAAGGCGCTGGTGATCGCGCCGGCCGATTCCAAGGCGCTGGTATCAGCGGTGAAGAAAGCCATGGACAAAGGCGTGGTGGTGATCAACATCGATAACCGCCTGGACCCCGACCTGCTCAAGAGCAAAGGCATCAGCGTGCCCTTCGTCGGCCCTGACAACCGCAAAGGCGCGCGTATGGTGGGCGAGTACCTGGCCCAACAGAAGCTCAAGGCCGGTGACCAGGTGGGCATCATCGAAGGGGTGCCAACCACCACCAACGCCCAGCAGCGCACCGCAGGCTTCAAGGACGCCATGGAAGCCGCCAAAATGAACATCGTCTCGGTCCAAAGCGGTAACTGGGAGATCGACAAAGGCAACGCCGTCGCCGCTTCCATGCTCAACGAATACCCCGACCTGAAGGCGCTGCTGGCCGGTAACGACAGCATGGCGCTGGGTGCGGTTTCGGCTGTGCGTGCCGCCGGCAAGGCGGGCCAGGTGCAAGTGGTCGGCTATGACAATATCAACGCCATCAAGCCCATGCTGGCCGATGGCCGCGTGCTCGCCACCCTTGACCAGGCCGCCAGCCAGCAAGCCGTATTCGGTATTCAGGCAGCATTGAAAATGGTCAAAGGCGAAAAGCCTGACGTGGATGCCGACAACGTCATCCAGACCCCAGTCAAGCTCGTTACCAAGTAGCCCCGACCCTGCCAGGAGAACCGGCCATGCCTGCATCGGCCAATGAAGTGGTGCTCGCTGCCAGCGGCCTTGGCAAGACCTACGCCCAGCCGGTGCTGGGCGAGGTCAGCCTGAATCTGCGTGCCGGCGAAGTGCTGGCCCTGACCGGCGAAAACGGTGCGGGTAAGAGCACGCTGTCCAAGTTGATCAGCGGCCTGGAAACCCCCACCACCGGGCACATGACCTACCGCGGCCAGGCCTACGCCCCCGCCAGCCGCAGCGAGGCCGAGCGCCTTGGCGTGCGCATGGTCATGCAGGAACTGAACCTGCTGCCAACCTTGACCGTGGCGGAAAACCTGTTTCTCGACAACCTGCCCAGCCGCTTTGGCTGGATCAACCACAAACGCCTGCGCCAGTTGGCCACGGCGGCCATGGCCAGGGTCGGGCTCGATGCCATCGACCCGGATACCCCAGTCGGCGAACTGGGTATCGGCCACCAGCAAATGGTCGAAATCGCCCGTAACCTGATCGGCGACTGCCACGTGCTGATCTTCGACGAACCCACCGCGATGCTGACCGCGCGTGAGGTGGAACTGTTATTTACCCAGATCGACCGCCTGCGCGCGCGCGGGGTGGCCATCGTCTACATCTCGCACCGCTTGGAAGAACTGCAGCGCGTGGCCCAGCGGATCGTCGTACTGCGCGACGGCAGGCAGGTGTGTGACGAGCCCATCCAGCGCTACAGCAGCGCCGAACTGGTCAACCTCATGGTGGGCCGCGAACTGGGCGAACACATCGACCTGGGCCGGCGGCAGCTTGGCGCACCCTTGCTCAAGGTCGAGCGGCTTACCCGCAGCGACAAGGTGCGCGAGGTATCTTTCGAGGTCAGGGCGGGGGAGATATTCGGCATCTCCGGCCTGATCGGCGCGGGCCGCACCGAGTTGTTGCGCCTGATCTACGGCGCCGACCGTGCTGACAGCGGCAGCATCGCATTGGGCCAGCCACCGCAGCCGGTGACCATCGATTCGCCCAAGGCGGCCGTGCGCGCAGGCATAGCCTTGATCACCGAAGACCGCAAAGGCGAGGGCCTGCTGCTGAGCCAGTCGATCAGCGCCAACATTGCCTTGGGCAACCTTGGCGCCGTGTCACGGGCCGGCGTGCTCGACGGCGAGGCGGAAAGGGCTTTGGCCGAGCGCCAGATCCAGGCCATGCGTATTCGCAGCGCCGGTGCGCACCAGGTGGTGGGCGAGCTGTCGGGTGGCAACCAGCAGAAGGTCGTGATCGGCCGTTGGCTGGAGCGCAACTGCCAGGTGCTGCTGTTCGACGAGCCCACCCGGGGCATCGATGTCGGTGCCAAGTTCGACATTTACGGCCTGCTGGCCGAGCTGGCACGCCAAGGCAAGGCCCTGGTGGTGGTGTCCAGCGACCTGCGCGAGTTGATGTTGATCTGCGACCGCATCGCCGTGCTGTCTGCCGGCCGCCTGATCGACACCTTCGACCGTGAGCACTGGACGCAGGATCAACTGTTGGCGGCAGCCTTTGCCGGTTATCAGAAACGTGACGCTCTGCTGCATGAGGCAGCCCCCAGGATGGACGTATGAAAACCACACCGCTCGACAGCCAAGGCGCCGCCGTGCGCCGCAACGGTTCCTATTATGGCCTGGGTACCTACCTGGGCCTGGCCGGCGCCTTGCTGGCGATGATCGTGCTGTTCTCGTTCCTCAGCAGCCACTTCTGGTCGTACAACACTTTCAGCACATTGGCCAACCAGATCCCGGACCTGATGGTACTGGCGGTCGGCATGACCTTCGTGCTGATCATCGGCGGTATCGACCTGTCGGTGGGGTCGGTGCTGGCCCTGGCCGCGTCTACGGTGAGCGTGGCGATGCTCGGTTGGGGCTGGGGCGTGCTACCCGCCGCGCTGCTGGGCATGGCCGTGGCTGCGCTGGCCGGTAGCATCACTGGCAGCGTGACCGTGGCCTGGCGCATCCCGTCGTTCATCGTCTCGCTCGGCGTGCTGGAAATGGCCCGTGGCCTGGCCTACCAGTTCACCGACTCGCGCACCGCCTATATCGGCGATGCCTATGCCTGGTTCTCCGACCCGGTCGCCTTTGGCATCTCGCCAGCGTTCATCATCGGCTTGCTGGTGATCGTGCTGGCCCACCTGGTACTGACCCGCACGGTGTTCGGCCGCTACCTGATCGGCATCGGCACCAATGAAGAGGCCGTGCGCCTGGCAGGTATCGACCCACGGCCCTACAAAGTGCTGGTGTTCGCGCTGATGGGCCTGCTGGCCGGGCTGGCTGCGCTGTTCCAGATTTCCCGGTTGGAAGCGGCCGACCCGAATGCCGGCTCTGGCCTGGAACTGCAGGTCATTGCCGCCGTGGTGATCGGCGGCACCAGCCTGATGGGCGGGCGTGGCTCGGTCATCAGCACCTTCTTCGGCGTGCTGATCATTTCCGTGCTGGCCGCGGGGCTGGCGCAGATCGGTGCCAGCGAGCCGACCAAGCGCATCATCACCGGGGCGGTGATCGTCATTGCCGTGGTGCTCGACACTTACCGTAGCCGGCGTGCAGGCCGGCGGAACTGACAACATGGCAACCATCAAAGATGTCGCGGCACTGGCGGGTATTTCCTATACCACGGTGTCCCATGTATTGAACAAGACCCGACCGGTCAGCGAGCAGGTGCGGCAGAAAGTGGAGGCCGCGATTGTCGAGCTCGACTATGTGCCCAGTGCCGTGGCGCGTTCGCTGAAGGCTCGTAGCACGGCGACCATCGGCCTGTTGGTGCCCAGCAGCGTGAACCCTTACTTTGCCGAGCTGGCGCGGGGCATTGAGGATGCCTGTGAACGCAACGGCTATTGCGTGATTCTGTGCAACTCCGACGACAACCCGCAAAAGCAGCGCAGTTACCTGCGCGTGTTGCTGGAAAAGCGTATTGACGGGCTGGTGGTGGCGTCGGTGGGCGAGGACAGCGACCTGCTGCAGAGCCTGGCCGGCGTACGTACGCCCATGGTGATCGTCGACCGCGAGCTGGAAGGGGTGGACGCTGACCTGGTGCGCATTGACCATGAGCACGGCGCTTACTTGGCGACCCAGCACCTGCTGGCCCTGGGGCACCGCGACATCGCCTATATCGGCGGCCCCGCCGATACCGGGGTAACCCAGCTGCGCCTGCGCGGCTTTCATCGGGCCATGGCCGAGGCGCAGGCGCCGGTGCACAGTGACCGTGTGCTGCACTGCGACTTCACCAGCCCGGGCGGCCATGCCGCCGCTGCGCAAGTGTTGCAGGGGCGGCGACCTACGGCCATTTTTGCGGGCAACGACATGATCGGTTTCGGCGTGCTGCGCGCTGCCGCCGAACGCAATATCAACGTGCCCGGCGAATTGTCGGTGATCGGCTTCGACGACATCGAGCTCAGCCGCTACGTGTACCCGCCGTTGACCACCGTGGGCCAGTCGATCCGCGAACTAGGCGAGAGCGCTGCCTCGCTGTTGCTGGCGCGCATCGGCACACCCCGGCAAGGCGTGGCGGAGCAGCGCATCGTCGCCCCGCGCATTGTCTTGCGCGAATCCACCGGGCCGCGCCCGGACCTGTTCAACGATTACCGCTAACGCTAAGGAACTGTCATGAATGCCAAGGTTGTGGTGGTCGGCAGCCTCAACATGGACCTGGTGGTCCGCGCCCAGCGCTTGCCTCGCGCCGGCGAAACCCTGCCCGGTGAGCGTTTTTTCACGGTGCCGGGCGGCAAGGGGGCCAACCAGGCCGTAGCGGCTGCGCGCCTGGGCGCCAGCGTGGCGATGATTGGCAATGTCGGCGATGACGATTATGGCCGCCAGTTGCACCAGGCATTGTCCGCAGAAGGCATCGACTGCCAGGGCGTCAGTACCTGCCCGGGCGTGTCCAGCGGTGTAGCCCTGATCACCGTGGATGCCGCCAGCCAGAATTGCATTGTCGTCATCCCCGGCGGCAATGGCCTGCTGACGCCGCAGTCGGTGCAGCACTTCGAGGCGTTGTTGCAGGCTGCGCAGGTGGTCATCTGCCAGTTGGAGGTGCCGGTCGAGACAGTGGCCTGGACGCTGAAGCGGGCGCACGATCTGGGCAAGCAGGTGATCCTCAACCCGGCGCCTGCCACCGGCCCGCTGCCTGCGCAATGGTTTGCGTTCATCGATTACCTTACCCCCAATGAAAGCGAGGCCGAAGCGCTGACCGGCATTGCGGTGACCGACCAGGCGAGCGCGCAGCTTGCCGCAGAGCGCTTGCTGCAGGCGGGGGCGGGCAAGGTGATCGTCACGCTGGGCGCGCAAGGGGCGTTGCTGGTAACGCCCGAGGGGCACCAGCATTACCCCGCACCGGTGGTGCAGCCGCTGGACACCACTGCTGCTGGCGACACCTTCATTGGCGGCTTCGCTGCGGGCCTGGTGCGTGGTTTGGAGGAGGGCGAGGCCATCGCCTTCGGCCAGCGTGCTGCGGCGCTGTCGGTGACACGCGCTGGCGCGCAGCCATCAATCCCTTACCTGGCGGAGCTGGTGCCATGAAGAAAACCCCGCTGCTGAACGTTGCCCTTTCGCGCACCATCGCCGGCATGGGCCATGGCGATATCCTGGTGATCGGCGATGCCGGCCTGCCGGTGCCGCCAGGCGTGGAAATGATCGACCTGGCGATCACCCCTGGCTTGCCGGACTTCGCCAGTGTGTTGCGGGCCGTGCTGAGCGAGCTTCAGGTGGAGCGGCATGTGCTGGCCGAGGAAATGCAGAAAGTGGTGCCGCCAGCGCTGGTCGAGCTCGAGCGCCTGAAGGGCAAGCTGGGCAAGCGCGAATGGCTTAGCCATGAAGCATTCAAGGTGCTGTCGCGCAGTGCCCGGGCGGTGGTGCGTACCGGTGAGTGCCAGCCCTACAGCAATATCGCGCTGGTTTCCGGCGTCACGTTCTGAGCCGTTGACCAGCCGCCGGTGCCACCCGGCGCGTCGGCCGTTATTCACCAAAGGCAACAGGAGTGCCATTCCATGCTCAAGCCCTGGCTTCAAGGACTCGCTTTCATGCTCACTGCCACCAGCTTGCAGGCTGCCCCCATCGACCTGATCATCGACACCGACCCCGGTGCTGACGACGTGGTCGCCTTGTTCCTGGCCCTGGCCTCGCCAGAAGAACTCAATGTTCGCGCCATCACCACCGTGGCCGGCAATGTGCGCCTGGATAAAACCTCCCGCAACGCGCGCCTGGCGCGCGAATGGGCTGGCCGCGAAGACATCCCGGTTTACGCGGGGGCCGGCCGCCCGCTGGTGCGCGCCCCTGTCTATGCCGCAGAAGTGCACGGCGAAGAAGGCCTGGCCGGCGTTCAAGTGCATGAGCCGAAGGCCCCGCTGGCCGCCGGCAACGCCGTGCAGTACCTGGTAGACACCTTGGCGGCCGCCAAGCCGCACAGCATCACCGTGGCCATGCTCGGCCCACAGACCAACCTGGCCCTGGCGCTGATCCAGCGCCCGGAGATTGCCAAGGGCATCAAGGAGGTGGTGGTCATGGGCGGCGCCCACTTCAACGGCGGCAACATCACCCCGGCGGCAGAATTCAACCTCTACGCCGACCCCCATGCAGCCCAGGTGGTTCTGGCCAGCGGGGTGCAATTGACCTATCTACCGCTGGACGTCACCCACAAGCTGCTGACCAGCGACGCCCGGCTGCAGCAGTTGGCCGCGGTGAATACACAAGCCAGCAAGCGGGTGGTGGACATTCTCAACGTGTACATCAAGCACGACATGGCGTTGTACGGCATGCCCGGCGGTCCGGTGCATGACGCCAGCGTCATTGCCTACTTGCTCAAGCCCGAACTGTTCAGCGGCCGGCGCATTCACCTGAGCATCGACAGCCGCGAAGGCCCGACCTTTGGTCAGACCGTCGCTGACTGGTACGGCGTGCTCAAGCAGCCGGCCAATGTGCTGTGGGTGGAGCAGGGTGACGCCCAAGGCCTGTTCGACCTGCTTAGCGCCCGGTTGGCGCGGCTGCAATAGCTGCGTGCGGGGCGTAGCGCTCCAGCACCTGCTCGATGAAGCTGCGTGCTGCTTCGGGGCCGCGGTCGCGCACCAGCAGGTCGATGCCGATCAACAGCAACTCCTCTGGTGTGCCAGGGCTGTACGCACTCTGGCCCTCGGCCCACTTGACCTTGATATCGGCATCGATGGTGTGGCTGCTCATGAAAAGCTCTCGCTAGGGGCCCGGAACGAAGGGGTGAACACCTGACCCTGGTGTTCGATGGAGGCGGGATGCACTCCACTTCTTGCAGCAAATCATGGCTTTGCGCCAGTGACCGTGCGCGCTAAGCATATGGCAAACGCAGCGGGTTGTGCAAAATCCGGTCACGATTGCTTTTCCCCCTCGCTGATCGAGTTCAGGCAGACTTGGCCGGTTTTGCAACAAATGATGAGCGGAACTGTCGGATCAGACATTCCCATACCGATTTAGGAGGCTTCATGTTCCGTACCCGTGCTTACCTGGCAACCCTGGCGATGGCTGCTGTCCTGGCTGGTTGCAGCACTGGTGGCGATGCTGGTGGTAATGCCGGTGGGGCTGCACCGGCTGCGCCGGCCGGCAACGACGGCCGCTGCGATGCCAGCGGCGCAGACTTTGCCATGGGCAAGCAGGCCAGTGCCGAGTTGCTGGAGCAGGCGCGCAAGGCCAGTGGTTCGCAAATAGCGCGTATTCTCAAGCCGCACGACGTGGTAACCCTGGAGTACCGGTCCGAGCGCCTGAACCTTAACGTCAATGAGCAGGGTGTGGTCAACCGCGTCAACTGCGGTTGATTCAGCTACCCCCGGCCCCTGGGGCGCGCCCAAAAAAAACCCGCCACAAGGGCGGGTTTTTTTACAGCTATCCGAATTACTCCGGACGAACCTGTGCAGCCTGCATGCCTTTCTGGCCGCGCTCGGCGACGAAGGAAACAGTCTGGCCTTCTTTCAGGCTCTTGAAGCCGTCAGATTCGATGGCTTTGAAGTGAACGAACAGGTCGTCGCCGCCGCCTGCTGGGGTGATGAAGCCGTAGCCTTTCTCATCATTGAACCATTTGACGGTGCCTTGTTGGCGATTGGACATGGGTGAATCTCCAGAACATTTAGTTTTTTCGGTGGTGCAATGCGGCCGAGGCTACGGAGCACGGGACGTATCATAGTCCATTTCTGCGCATCTAGCGCCTTTTACCTTCGCCGGATATTGATCCAGCTCAAAGATTTACCAGCCGACTTTGGCTTTAAGGTTTCAGCCCTTTGGTGCGCAGGCCTGTTTCACAACCGTTTGCGCTTTCTGCATCAGCTTGGCGTCCACGCCATCCTTGCTGTCCAGGTCAGCAATTTCGGCATCGGTGAAGTTCTTCTTGATGGCTTGGGCGCCACAGTCGCAGTGTTTCTTCGCAGTTGCAGCATCAACGCCCTGGCCGCTGGCCACCTGCGTGCACTGGGCCATGTAGCCGGCCTCTTTCCCCGGTGGGAAGTTGCCAGCGTTCGCGGCTACCGGCAGCAGCAGGGCAGCAGTGGCCGCCAGGGCCAGAAGAGACGGAACTCGCATAACCAGTTACTCCTTGGGTTAAGGTCTCATCAAGAGTAGGTTGCTTCCCAAAGTCTGATAGGGCTTTTTCCGGGTTAGTTCACACCGACCCTGTAATTTCCAAATATTTCTGCCTGCGGTGCAACCCGCGTGCTAGCATGCTCGGCTTGTGTTCGCGCCTTTGCCTGGCGCAGCCATTTTTCTTTCCAGTCACTCTGGTTCGTCCCTTGCAAGCCGAAAGGCTTCTGCCACTGTGAGGCAGGCTTCCTTTGCAGGAAGGCAGGTCGGATCTTGTACTGGCTCATCCCAACCCACGTGACCTTTGGTAGGGGTCACCACTAGGAGAGGAGGCGCCATGCCCGTTATTACTCTTCCCGATGGCAGTCAGCGTTCGTTTGATCACGCCGTATCCGTAGCCGATGTCGCCGCATCCATTGGTGCAGGCCTCGCCAAGGCCACCGTGGCCGGTAAGGTCGACGGCAAGCTGGTCGACGCCTGCGACCTGATCAGCCACGACGCCACCCTGCAGATCATCACCCCTAAAGATGCAGAGGGACTGGAGATCATCCGCCACTCGTGCGCCCACCTGGTTGGCCACGCGGTGAAGCAGCTGTACCCGACCGCCAAGATGGTGATCGGCCCGGTGATCGACGAAGGCTTCTATTACGACATCGCCTACGAGCGCCCCTTCACCCCTGAAGACCTGGCCGCCATCGAAAAGCGCATGATGGAGCTGATCGACAAAGACTACGACGTGGTCAAGAAGGTCACCCCGCGCGCCGAAGTCATCGATGTTTTCACCGCCCGTGGTGAAGACTACAAGCTGCGCCTGGTCGAAGACATGCCGGACGAACAGGCCATGGGCCTGTACTACCACGAAGAATACGTCGACATGTGCCGTGGCCCGCACGTGCCCAACACCCGCTTCCTCAAGGCTTTCAAGCTGACCAAGCTGTCCGGCGCCTACTGGCGTGGCGATGCCAAGAACGAGCAGTTGCAGCGCGTGTACGGCACCGCCTGGGCGGACAAGAAGCAGCTGGCAGCCTACATCCAGCGCATCGAAGAAGCCGAAAAACGCGACCACCGCAAGATCGGCAAGCAGCTCGACCTGTTCCACCTGCAGGAAGAAGCCCCGGGCATGGTGTTCTGGCACGCCAACGGCTGGACCGTCTACCAGGTGCTCGAGCAGTACATGCGTGGCGTGCAGCGCGAAAACGGCTACCAGGAAATCAAGACCCCGCAGGTTGTCGACCGTATTCTGTGGGAGCGTTCCGGCCACTGGTCCAACTACGCCGAGAACATGTTCACCACCTCGTCGGAAAGCCGCGACTACGCGGTAAAACCGATGAACTGCCCGTGCCACGTGCAGGTGTTCAACCAGGGCCTGAAAAGCTACCGCGACCTGCCGCTGCGCCTGGCCGAGTTCGGTGCCTGCCACCGTAACGAGCCATCCGGCGCCCTGCACGGCATCATGCGCGTACGTGGCTTCGTACAGGACGACGCACACATCTTCTGCACCGAAGAGCAGGTGAAGAAAGAAGCAGCCGACTTCATCAAGCTGACCCTGGACGTGTACAAGGACTTCGGCTTCAGCGACATTGCCATGAAGCTGTCCACCCGCCCGGCCAAGCGTGTCGGTTCCGAAGAGCTGTGGGACCGTGCCGAAGGTGCACTGGCCGACGCCCTCAACGAATCCGGCCTGGAGTGGGAATACCAGCCAGGCGAAGGTGCCTTCTACGGTCCGAAGATCGAGTTCACCCTGCGTGACTGCCTTGGCCGTAACTGGCAGTGCGGTACCCTGCAGTACGATCCGAACCTGCCAGAGCGCCTGGATGCCAGCTATATCGCCGAAGACAACAGCCGCGTGCGCCCGGTAATGCTGCACCGTGCCATCCTCGGCTCGTTCGAGCGCTTCATCGGCATGCTGATCGAGCACTACGCTGGCGTGTTCCCGGCCTGGCTCGCACCGACCCAGGCGGTGATCATGAACATCACCGACAAACAGGCCGATTTCGCCCTTCAGGTGGAGAAATCTCTGAACGGTAGCGGTTTCCGTGCCAAGTCGGACTTGAGAAATGAGAAGATCGGCTTTAAAATCCGCGAGCATACTTTGCTCAAGGTCCCGTACCTTTTGGTTATAGGGGACCGCGAAGTCGAAACGCAAACCGTCGCTGTGCGCACTCGCGAAGGTGCTGACCTGGGCTCCATGCCCGTCGCCCAGTTCGTTGAGCTGCTGAATCAAGCGGTTTCCCGGCGTGGTCGCCAAGAATCGGAGTAATGACTATTAAGCGTGAAATGAGAAACGATAAGCGTGCTGTACCGAAGGCCCCGATCAACGAGAATATCTCGGCCCGCGAGGTTCGGTTAATTGGCGCAGACGGCGAGCAAGTTGGCATCGTCTCGATTGATGAAGCGCTGCGTATCGCTGATGAAGCGAAGCTGGACCTGGTAGAAATCTCTGCAGACGCAGTACCACCTGTCTGCAAGGTGATGGACTACGGCAAGCACCTCTTCGAGAAGAAGAAGCAGGCTAACGAAGCCAAGAAAAACCAGAAACAGATCCAGATCAAAGAAATCAAGTTTCGTCCAGGGACGGAGGATGGGGATTACCAGGTAAAACTACGCAACCTGGTACGTTTCCTTACCGATGGGGACAAGGCCAAGATCTCTCTGAGATTCCGCGGCCGTGAGATGGCCCACCAGGAGCTGGGCATGGAGCTGTTGAAGCGGGTCGAAGCCGACCTCGCCGAATACGGCACCGTTGAGCAGCATCCTAAGATGGAAGGACGCCAGCTTATGATGGTCATCGCCCCCAAGAAAAAGAAATAATCTCCCGGGCACGGCAGGCCTGATGATTATGTGTAATTTTATCGAATGCGGAGTTCCAACATGCCAAAAATGAAAACCAAGAGCGGTGCTGCGAAGCGCTTCCTGAAGACTGCTTCGGGCTTCAAGCACAAGCACGCTTTCAAGAGCCACATCCTGACCAAAATGTCGACCAAGCGTAAGCGTCAACTGCGCGGTGCCAGCTTGCTGCACCCGTCCGACGTGGCGAAAGTCGAGCGCATGCTGCGCGTACGTTAATTCTGGTTAAGATAGAGGAAGTTACTCATGGCTCGTGTTAAGCGCGGCGTTATCGCTCGTAAGCGTCACAAAAAAATTCTGAAGCTGGCTAAAGGTTACTACGGTGCACGTTCGCGCGTATTCCGTGTAGCCAAGCAAGCGGTCATCAAGGCTGGCCAATACGCCTACCGCGACCGTCGCCAGAAGAAGCGTCAGTTCCGCGCACTGTGGATCGCTCGTATCAACGCCGGTGCCCGCACCAACGGTCTGTCCTACAGCCGTCTGATTGCTGGCCTGAAAAAGGCTTCGATCGAAATCGACCGTAAGGTTCTGGCCGATCTGGCAGTGAACGAAAAAGCGGCGTTTGCTGCGATTGTCGAGAAAGCTAAAGCCGTTCTGGCTTAAGTACCCGCGACAATCACCCGGCGGCGCTCGCGGCGCCGGGCATTGAACGTCATCGATAGGGGAAGAGCCTTCAAAGCTCTTCCCCTATTTTCGTATCTGGAGTCTGTACATGGAAAACCTGGATGCGCTGGTCTCCCAAGCCCTAGAGGCCGTGGAGCGCGCTGAAGACATCACTACCCTGGAACAGATCCGGGTTAACTATCTCGGCAAGAAAGGCGAGCTGACCCAGGTGATGAAGACCCTGGGCAACCTGCCAGCCGAAGAGCGGCCGAAAGTCGGCGCGCTGATCAACGACGCCAAAGAGCGCGTTACCGTTGTACTCAATGCCCGCAAGGCTGCCTTTGAAGAAGCCGAGCTCAGCGCTCGCCTGGCTGCCGAATGCATTGACGTCACCCTGCCAGGCCGTGGCCAGGCCACCGGTGGCCTGCACCCGATCACCCGTACCCTCGAGCGCATCGAGCAGTTCTTCACCCACATTGGCTACGGCATTGCCGAAGGCCCTGAGGTGGAAGACGACTACCACAACTTCGAAGCGCTCAACATCCCCGGCCACCACCCGGCGCGGGCGATGCACGACACCTTCTACTTCAATGCCAACATGCTGCTGCGTACCCACACCTCGCCGGTGCAGGTGCGGACCATGGAGTCCACCCAGCCGCCCATCCGCATTGTCTGCCCGGGCCGCGTTTACCGCTGCGACTCGGATATCACCCACTCGCCGATGTTCCACCAGGTCGAAGGCCTGCTGATCGACCGCGATATCAACTTCGCCGACCTCAAGGGCACCATCGAAGAGTTCCTGCGCGTGTTCTTCGAGAAAGAACTGGCGGTGCGTTTCCGCCCATCGTTCTTCCCCTTCACCGAGCCGTCCGCCGAAGTCGATATCCAGTGCGTGATGTGCTCCGGCAACGGCTGCCGGGTGTGCAAGCAAACCGGCTGGCTGGAAGTGATGGGTTGCGGCATGGTGCACCCGAACGTGCTGCGCATGTCTGGCATCGACCCGGAAGAGTTCCAGGGCTTCGCCTTTGGCATGGGGGCCGAGCGCCTGGCCATGCTGCGCTATGGCGTCAACGATTTGCGTCTGTTCTTCGACAACGACCTGCGGTTCCTGGCGCAATTCCGCTAGGCCCAATCGACGCAACTTTCAGGAGAACAGCATGAAATTCAGTGAACAGTGGCTGCGCGGTTGGGTAAACCCGCAAGTCTCTCGTGACGAACTGGTTGCCCGCCTGTCCATGGCCGGCCTTGAAGTCGACAGCGTTACCCCCGCTGCCGGCCAGTTCAGCGGCATCGTGGTAGGCGAGATCCTGGCCACCGAACAACACCCGGACGCCGACAAGCTGCGCGTGTGCCAGGTAACCAACGGCCAGGAAACCTTCCAGGTCGTGTGCGGCGCCCCTAACGCCCGCCCAGGCATCAAGGTGCCATTCGCCATGATCGGCGCCGAGCTGTCTGGCGACTTCAAGATCAAGAAGGCCAAGCTGCGTGGCGTCGAGTCCTTCGGCATGCTGTGCTCGGCTGCCGAGCTGGAAATCAGCGAAGAAAACGACGGCCTGCTGGAACTGGCAGCCGATGCCCCGGTAGGCGAGAACATTCGTACCTACCTGAGCCTGGACGACGCCAGCATCGAAATCGGCCTTACGCCGAACCGCGGTGACTGCCTGTCCATCGCCGGCCTGGCGCGTGACGTCAGCGCCCTGTACGACACCCCGGTGACCCGCCCGGTAGTGCCGGCCGTACCACCGGCCCACGACGAAGTGCGCCCGGTTGAAGTCAGCGCCCCGGCTGCATGCCCGCGCTACCTGGGCCGCGTTATCCGTAACGTCGACCTGAGCAAGCCAACCCCGTTGTGGATGGTCGAGCGCCTGCGCCGCAGCGACGTGCGCAGCATCGACGCCGCCGTAGACGTCACCAACTACGTGATGCTCGAACTCGGCCAGCCGATGCACGCCTTCGACCTGGCAGAAATCAACGGCGGTATTCGCGTACGCATGGCCGAAGAGGGCGAAAAGCTCGTTCTGCTCGACGGCCAGGAAGTGGCCCTGCGCGCCGACACCCTGGTGATCGCCGACCACACCCGTGCCTTGGCCATCGCCGGCGTCATGGGGGGGGAGCACAGCGGTGTAAACACCGAAACAACCCGCGACCTGTTCCTGGAAAGTGCCTTCTTCGAGCCGATTTCGGTTGCCGGTAAAGCCCGTTCCTACGGCCTGCACACCGATGCCTCGCACCGCTACGAGCGCGGCGTCGACTCGCACCTGGCCCGCGAAGCCATGGAACGCGCCACCCAGCTGCTGCTGGACATTGTCGGCGGCGAAGCCGGCCCGGTCGTCGAAGCCGTCAGCGAGCAGCACCTGCCGCAGGTGGCCCCGGTTACCCTGCGCGCCGAACGCATCACCCAGATGCTTGGCATGGAAATGGACCCAGCCCAGGTCGAGCAACTGCTCAACGCCCTGGAACTGACCACCAGCAAGGCAGCCGAAGGGGAGTGGACCGTCACCGTGCCAAGCCACCGCTTCGACATCAGCCTGGAAGTGGACCTGATCGAAGAACTGGCCCGCCTGTACGGCTACAACAACCTGCCGGTCCGCTACCCGCAAGCGCGCCTGGCGCCACAGGGCAAGCCGGAAACCCGCGGTGACCTACCGACCCTGCGCCGCCTGCTGGTTGCCCGCGGTTACCAGGAAGCCATCACCTACAGCTTCATCGACCCGAAACTGTTCGAACTGTTCAGCCCGGGCGTAGAGCCGCTGCTGCTGGCCAACCCCATTTCCAGCGACATGGCCGCCATGCGTGCCTCGCTGTGGCCGGGCCTGGTCAAAGCCCTGCAGCACAACCTGAACCGCCAGCAAGACCGCGTGCGCCTGTTCGAAAGCGGCCTGCGTTTCGTCGGCCAGCTGGGTGACCTGCAACAGCAGCCCATGATCGCTGGCGTGGTCACCGGCAGCCGCCTGCCAGAAGGCTGGGCCAACGGCCGCGACGGCGTCGATTTCTTCGACGTTAAAGCCGACGTGGAAGCCTTGCTGGGTTATTCCGGTGCCCTGAGCGACTTCACCTTCAGCGCCGGCAAGCACCCAGCCCTGCACCCAGGCCAGACCGCCGCCATCGAGCGCGACGGCAAACTGGTCGGTTACCTCGGCGCCATCCACCCAGAGCTGGCCAAAGCCCTGGACCTGGACCGCCCGGTGTTCCTGTTCGAGCTGGTGCTGGGCGACGTGGTCGAAGGCCGCCTGCCGAAATTCAGCGAACTGTCCAAGTTCCCGGAAACCCGTCGTGACCTGGCCTTGATCGCCGGCCGTGACGTAGCAGCCAGCGCGGTGCTTGAATTAATTCGTGACAATGCAGGCGAATGGCTCACAGACCTCAGGCTGTTTGATGTCTACCAGGGTAAAGGTATTGATCCTGATAGAAAAAGCCTGGCCGTCGGCTTGACCTGGCAGCATCCATCGCGCACTCTTAACGACGATGAGGTGAACACTACCCTGCAAAACATCCTCACCTCGCTCGAACAAAGGTTGAACACCACGTTAAGGAAATAACGGCATGGGTGCTCTGACGAAAGCTGAGATGGCCGAAAGGCTGTACGAGGAGCTGGGGCTTAACAAGCGTGAGGCCAAGGAGCTGGTCGAGCTGTTTTTCGAAGAAATTCGGCACGCACTTGAAGAGAACGAGCAGGTCAAGCTGTCTGGTTTCGGCAACTTCGACCTTCGCGACAAACGCCAGCGGCCGGGCCGCAACCCCAAGACAGGGGAAGAAATTCCGATCACCGCACGGCGCGTCGTCACCTTTCGTCCAGGGCAGAAGTTGAAGGCCCGGGTTGAGGCCTATGCTGGAACCAAGCCATAACGACGAACTGCCCCCCATACCGGGCAAACGCTACTTCACCATTGGCGAAGTGAGCGAGTTGTGTGCCGTAAAGCCACACGTGCTGCGGTATTGGGAGCAGGAGTTTGACCAGCTCAACCCTGTGAAGCGGCGGGGGAACCGGCGGTATTATCAGCGGCAAGACGTGCTGATGATCCGGCAGATTCGCGCGCTGCTGTATGAGCAGGGGTTCACCATTGGCGGGGCGCGGTTGCGGCTCTCCAGTGATGAGGCTAAAGATGATTCGAGCCAGTACAAGCAGCTGATCCGGCAGATGATTGTCGAATTGGAGGATGTGCTGGTGGTGTTGAAGAAGTGAGCTGTGGCTTTTCGGGTGAGTGAAAAATTTTTTGAGAAAAAGCTTTCATTTATCAGAGGGTTAGGGTACATTCTTCAACGTTCTCGGCAGTATTGAGAACATGCTTCAAGCCCAGTCGGGGCGTAGCGCAGCCCGGTAGCGCACTTGCATGGGGTGCAAGGGGTCGAGTGTTCGAATCACTCCGTCCCGACCATATATTTCAATGACTTAGGCCATTTCCGAAAGGAGTGGCCTTTTTCATGTGCGTGACTTTTGCGTGACTTCTCAGGTTTTTACGCCTGCCTCCTCTTCAAAATGGTCAGTACCGGCCCACGCGAGTCCGTCGCTGAAACTTTGTTTGCCGCCTCTATCAACTGCCCCAGCTCCGCGCCAGAATAGTGACTGGTCACGCTTCCGTTTTTGTGACCAAGTAGCGACTTCCGATCTTCCTGTGTTACACCAGCTGCTTTCAGGCGTCTGTCGAAAGTGTGCTTCAAGTCGTGGACCCTGATCGAAGCGAACCCAGGGTGTGCCGGCCGCAAGATCAACTATAGAGCAGGCATCAACGTCCTTCGCTAAAGGAATCAACCAGCTTGTTGAGAATGCCTTCTTGGTACTGGCGGTTGTAACAACCAGGTTGATTCGGCGGGGTGTCATCGCACGCGATATTGTGTGCGTGGGTAGGGCTCCCATAAGTGCTATTGGAGAAATGAGAGCAACCGCCTAGCAAACAGATCCCAAACCCAAGTACCAACAATCCTTTTTTCATATCCTGCCTCGCACATAAGTCAATGCACATTTGACGATTTAGCAGCCTAAAAGACACATTCATGCCCGCCAAGTGCGGGCTTCTTTTTGCTTGGAGAACCATTGCCAGACTCACCGAATCCCACGCCGGAGGCGCGAATGTGCTCCGGTTTCTGGATCTGATCGCCTTTTCAGAAGGCACCTCTACCGTCAAAGGCAGTGATGATGGCTACAACGTGCTGTACGGCGGTGGGCTGTTTCAAGGCTATGCCGATCACCCGCGCCGCAAGCTGACTTTTCCCATAAACGGCAAGCCGGTCACCAGCACGGCCGCCGGACGGTATCAGTTGCTCGAGCGCTACTGGGACGCTTACCGCGTGAGCCTGAGGCTGTCCGGCGGATTCGCTCCGGAAAACCAGGACCGGGTAGCGCTGCAGCAGATCAGGGAGCGCCGCGCCCTCGACGATGTCAAAGCCGACCGCATCCAGGAGGCGATCGCCAAGTGCTCGAACATTTGGGCCAGCTTTCCGGGCAACAGCTATGGGCAAAACCCGCACCGCCTGGACAAGTTGCTCGAGCGCTGTGCCTGCCTGGTGCTGGGGGTTGATCGCGCTGGTGCTGGTCGCTGGCGGACAGCAGTACCGCGTGGTGGCCGCCCAGGGCGAGACGGCCGAGGCCCGAACCGAACTGTCAGATTACCGCCTGCAGGTAGCTGAGCGCGACCGGCGCGCCGTGGCCCAGGCCAGAACCGAAGAACAGCGCCGCCAAGCCGTGGCGGACAAGGAGGGCGAGAGTGCACGACAAAAACTGGAACTGGCCCAGGGCCGCGCCGCTGCTGCTGAGTCTGCTGCTGGCGGGCTGCGCGGGGAAATCGATCGACTGCGCGCCGGCCGAGCAGCCACCTGCGGTGCCATCGCTACCCAGCAGCGCCAGGCAGGAACCTCTGCCGTCGTGGTGCTCGGGGGATTGCTTGAAGAGTCTGACCGAATGGCGGGCAGCTGCGCAGCAGCGCTTGAGCGAAGCCGAATAGCGGGCCTGGCGTGCGAAGCGGTGACCGACGGCATGAAGGCGAGCCGCTGACCGGCTGTTGCCTGAAGCTGGCGCCCATCACATACTGTATCTATATACAGTTATCGGCCAGCCACCATGCCTTCAACCATACCCTCAGAAACTGACCACCTGCAGGTGTCCATCGACGATATGCTTCAACTGCGCGCGCCCAACGTTTACCTGGTCAAGGTGGAGGGCGACAGCATGCAGGGGGCCGGCATCTATACCGGTGACCTGCTGATAGTCGATCGCCTGGCTGAGCCAACGTCAGGCAGCATCATCATCGTCGCGCAGAACGGGGATGCCACCTGCAAGCGGATGGTGATCCGTGACCGCCAGGTGGTGCTGATATCGGACAACCCCAAGTTCCCGTCCAGGGACATCATGGAGGGTGACCAGTTCGAGGTTTGGGGTGTGGTGACCCACAGTATCCGGGATCACGATCGTCGGTTGTGAGCAGCTATATAAATGTATCCCTGCACAGCGATCTGGTAAGCCGGGGATCTGAGTCCACATCCTTTAAATATCAGCGTATTGCTAAGTTAAAATGTCCGGTCACGTTGACGGCATTCGCTGTGCCCCAACCGATCCCGCGACGTTTTAATGATTAAGTCGTGGGCGGTGGTGGACCGCAAGCGGGACATGACTCTAAGTATTGAGGAGTTGAAAGGTATGCTACGCGGGCGGTGGGTCAACGATTCGGTGTAGATAAGAATGCGGGCAACGACTTAATCGATATCCCTACGGCGGACTCTGCACCCAGCTTTTCCGGCTAGGCCGTGATGTCGGATCGCCTTCGAGACTGGTAGTTGATGTTGGTCTCGAAGACATTCGTGGAGGACTTGGTCAGTCAGCGCATCATTCCCAGCTCGGCGTCATCCATAAGCGCTTTCGCCATGGCGCAGAGATAGTGCGAAGCCCATATCAGCTGCGGTTTGTCTTCCATCAAACCGTCCAAGGTCATATCCCGTGCATAACCCATCAGTTCCGAGGCCTGTTCACGGGCGCTCTGGCACGGGATGCCAGCTTCGATGCGGAAGAGGGGATGGGTCTGATTCGTACCTTGGTAAAAGGTAGTTTTGCCGACGGTGAATTTGGTTGCTTCTGTAGACATTGTTCAATCTCCCCGAAATCTCAAGTACCTGGGCTGGCCTTCTTGCCAGCGATCTCCACGGCTTTTCCCAAGCGCCGAAGCCTGTGTAATAGGTCAGTTAACTGTCGGGAACTGGCTTGCCGGTGATAGATCATGCCCAGGCGACATTATCAGTTAGGCCTCAGTGCGAAATGCTGGACTCGGCGGGCACCTGCAGCTGAGCCAACGCGGACTCAAGCAAAGCGCGCAGCGTCTCCAATTCATGCATCTAGGTCATCATCAGAATCGAGACTATCGATTTGGGCTGCAGCAGTATTGCTTGATGCACAACGGTCGCAGCGCATAGCGCGTATTCCGTCGCCTGGATCAAGGTGTCTTCAAGGCAGAGAGTTTTGAGGGGAGGATCAGGGACTATCTTCAGCATGCTCACGCTCCAACAATGGTTGAGCCGCACACCAGTTAGCCGTCAAGCAGGAAGGGTGGCAGCTGTACGTAGGTTGACGGACCGAGATTGTTGGCACTCGGCGCACACAATGTGCCCGTACGTACAGCCGCCATAAGCGTATGCACACGAACAACAATCAGCGGCCCGTCAAGGTCGGTCGCTGAATTGGCAGCGACGGATCGAGACTATGTCCCACGATTTGCGTGTGCAACGAAAAATCAGGCACAGCGAGTATCTTTGGGAAATGCCCTACAAGGAAGTTCTTTTTTCTGATGCTTTCCCCGCATTTACCGTCAATTTTCGCAGTGTTCACTGCTCTGCCAACCCAACAAACCTCTCGAAAAGCAAACCGCCCACCCATCCCTGTATCCAGTCATGTCCCCATGATGGCAAACGGTCACCATGGACTTCCGCCCTCTAATCCCCCGAAACTGCCCCATCGCACCCAGACCAAGGCAGGTCATGACCAACCTCAAGCGCGCCACCTCCCTCCTGCTGTTGTTGGCCACAGCCTCACTCACCGCGTGCCTCCCCTGGAAACGCGAACGCGCCGCCTACGCGGACCTTTGCGAATCCGAGTTCCAGTTCAAAGTGCCAGGCCCGCAGGGCGAAACCACGCTCTACCTGGAAACCTACCTCTACGACCACGCGGCACAGTGGGGTGAAAAGCGTTACGAGCAAGGCCTGCACGTGCAGTACCCAGGCGAGGAATACCCGCGGCCAGAATTCTTCGTGCAGATGATCGCCTACAACAAGGACCGCCAGCGCCCGTCCACCGACTCAAAACGTGGTGAACCGCCGATTCCGGTGCTGTACGACAGCCGCCAGGCCTACATCATTTTCGAAGACGGCTCGCGCCTGAATGCGCGGCCCGAGGTGTACGTAGGCCTCAACGATGTCTACGACTATCCCTCAGTGAATGAGCGGGCTGCCAGGCCGTCCCCGTACGACATCAACAGCGATGAAGTGCACCGGATGATTCCCAAGCTCACCAACAACAAGCGCTACGGCTCGGCGTATGTAATCTTCCAGACGGACAAGCTGAACGCTGACTCCAAGTGGACCATTCACCTGGGTAGCTTGCAGGTGCAGGGGCGCACAGTGGCGATTCCGCCATTGCAGTTGTGTTATCACCCGGCGAAGAAATGGATCGGCATCGAGCCGCTGATGAAGCCGTGAAGCTGCAGCAAGGTTGGCTTGTTGGTGTTTGGCGGGGGTGGGAGCGAAAGGGAATTTTTGTCAGAAATGCTGATTTTTTCTTGAGTCTGGGATTGCTGAACGGCGTTGAAGAGCTGGCGACCGCTTTGCGGTCCGGTCGCCACGCAAGGTCGGATAGGCACGCCACCTGAACGATGTGATTTGGCCGCGATCGAACCTCCAGGGCCTGGTCTGGCTTCATCGCTCGCAAGCAAGCGCATGCTGCACAGGCCACGAGCTCTCCAGCCGCAGCTCGTAAGTGTTGGCCGAATGGATAGGTGTTGTGTCAGTTCTGCCACCCTGATTTCCCTTCGATTTCCATATACTTTCACTGTTGTTTTCAAGATATTTCAGCCAAATTGGCGCCAGGCGTTAAGGTGTTCCGTGACTGCAAATCCAACCGATGTGAAGCTTGGCGAGTTACTGCTGGCTGATGTTCTCAACGCTCCAGGCGTGTGGGTAGAGCCGCCTAATGTCCGCAGGGGAGGTGAGAGCGGTGTATTGCGGGTGGAGCTGGGTGGGCTGACCTTCTACAAAAAGCAGCAGGTCGGGCATGTCTATCGAAGCCTGCGCCACCCTTTCGGCCACCCAACCGTTGCACGCGAGGCAAAGGCTGTGCGTGCTGCAACAGCGCTGGGGGTTGGTACGCCCGAGCTTGTGTACAGCCATATTCATAAACACCAGGGAGAGTGGCAGGCCGTGATGGTCACGGCGGCGCTGGAGGGCTACGTGTCGCTCGAAGACTTCCGTGCCCGGCAGCTGGAAAAAACGCTAGGGCATCATCGCTATCTCGAAATTCTTGAAGCCTATGGTCGAGCACTTGGCAAGCTGAATCTTGGAAAGTGGCAGCACGGTTGCTTGTATCTGAAACATGTCTTCGTCGATTTCAGGGCGCCAGGCGTGGCTGTCGCCTTGCTAGACCTGGAAAAGGCCAGAAAGCGCTTCAGCGCCAAACAGGCCGCCCGCCATGACTTGCGGCAGGTCAAGCGTCGGTCAGGCTGGGATGGCGAAGAGTGGGGGGCGTTCTGCCGGGGCTACAGGCATTCGTTCGGCACAAAAGCCGATGTATTGCTTTGACAGCCCGTTGTGCTCCATGACCTGCCCACCCATCCAGCATGGATGGAAAGCCAGTAGCGACTTCCCTGGTTGCATAGTACGGTCCGCCTTCAACAACCCCCCGGTGCGTTGTCGCCAATCCCACGGACCGGGACTCTCATGACCTGGGAGGTCGAATGGAAGTCGCTCGAAAGATCAGCCAACAAGCATTGGATAACGCTCTGGTAGCCTTCGCCCGCTACAAAATCGGAGAAATCAAAATCTTCGACCTGGAACAGGCGATGAGCTTCGAAGCGGGCGAAGCCCTATCCGAAAGCGGTCTGGTCCAGTTCACAATCGCCAAGATGGCGTCTGGCCGGTATCGCATCAGCGATGAAGGGGAGAACGCCATCACACAGGCTGGTCGGGATCGCCTCGAGGCCATCCGCGGCAGATCCTGATCTATCCAGCCTCGAGATGGCCGCAGTGTTGTACTACGGCCGTTCGCCTGGCGCACCGCTCACTCCTGCGCAAGGCTGGTTTGAGCCGGTGCCTGGGGCATTTGTGGGTTTATGCTAGGCACAACCATGTTGCCGAGTTTGTATTGCTGGTAACTGGTGTAGGGCAGCATAACGGTGTCCGCAATGCCCGACATCGCCATATCGACCAGAATCTGGTACGGATCTGAATGGGCTCCAGTTCTCTCAGGGCCAGTCAAATTGCAAAATTGGTAGGCTACACCGCTATACATCCGTGGAATGGCTGGGCAATAGGAGTTCCACTCAGCCAGATCGCCCACTGCCTTTGACTCATTCGATACCGTACGCACGGTTCCACATCCGCTTATCACCGCTGCGATGATGATCCCGATCCATGGCCTCATGATGCTGTCTCCTCTGCAATGGCCAGCCATTGTGCATCAGCTCTATTCGTCGCTTGCACGTACAAGGTTAGTGATCATACCTCGTTCGTTTCTGACGCTTCTGGATCACCTCAGGGCACGCCATGCCGGCAAGGCCCGCGACTTCTATTTCTTGGAGGCAAAAGAAAGCCCGCTGCTAGTCGGGCTAGAGGTGTTTCACATGGGGATGGCTTAATTGTCCCTCTGCAGGCGTGAAAATGAGGTGAAAATAACGTGCTCAGCCTGTGATTTGTGCCGTTCAGGGTGAACGAGTCGTCACCGAAGTGAGTCTTCAGGAAGCAAGTCTCTATTGGCTGCACCGATACGGACATGGACCTACTGACGAGCTGAGTGTGTGTATGCGGGACAAGAAGGCGCGCGGAGCCAAGATCAAAGACAGGGCAACGGTCCTCTGCCTGCGCAGTGGCAGGATCTTGCTGGTACGAAAAAAAAGCGGGAAGTGGAACTTCCCCGGCGGCGCTATCGAACCGGGCGAGTCGCCTGTTGCAGCGGCTGCGCGGGAGCTGCAAGAGGAAACGTCCATTGAAGGCCACGGTCTCTTTCACCTGTGCACCCTTCAGCTGGGGTCAACCATTCACCATGTGTTCACTACGCATGTCGATGATCAGGAAAAACCCGTGGCTCGCAATGAGATCGTGGCCTGCAAATGGGTGCTCAGAGACAAGCTGAGCCCAGCCATTCTCAATGCTAGGGCCGCTGAGCTGCTATCAAGCCAACTGCCTGCGTTGACCGCTTAGTTACTTCAGCGCAGCGGCATCGCGCCTGGTCTCATCTTTCTCACATCTTGCTCATCATTGGCATCCAGCAGGTTGCCAGGGCTGAGCGTGCACGCAGCGCACCCAGGCCGGTTGACGGTAGATCATGGCAAATGCGGCTGATAAATAATTGCAGCACATACGCACGCCCGGCGGTCGATCCAGTTATATCGGCTTAATCCCAAAGTAGGGTAAGCCGCACGGCTTGGGGTACAGCCAATTTCGATCGCTGGAGGCGCTATGCGGATGAGGGGTAACGTGTATTGGGCGTGGGTCGACCCTGCGCTGAACCATCGCAGCCATGAAGAAACCCTGGCAGACGGCAGCCGGATCGATGTACAGGTCAGGCTTTCGCGCAGCGGGACCACGCAGATGTTCCTGGGGGTGTATGCCCGTTCCGGGATGGCATTGCACGAAGAGGCCTACGACTGCTGGCCGAAGCGTTCATTGGTTCGTGCCTTGGCCTGGGGCAGCATGCGTGCGCGGCAGATAGCCGAAACAGGGGTGTCTGCCGTGCCCCCCAAGGCCGCCCTGCAATAAGCACCCGACGGCCTTCTGCCTTAGCTGGTCGGGTCCTGCCCCAATACTTTGCTCAGCGCCACGCGGGCATCCTCAAGCTGTACCAGCGAGGCATGGCGTGCACCGAGTGCGTCGCCATTCTGGATGGCGGTCAAAATGGCCTTGTGCCGGGGCAGGGCGAGCTGGTCGAAGTTTGGCCGCTGGTTGGAATAGCGCACTGATTCGCGCAGGGCCATGGACAACATGTTGCACAGGTAGGCCAGCAGGTCATTGTGGGTGGCGTCGGCGATGCGTGCGTGGAAGTCCAGGTCCGGTTGCAGCCGCTCTTCATGGGTCCGCGCGGCTTCCATGCGTTGATACGCTTCGCTGATCGACTGCACATCTTCGGCCGTAGCGTTGGTGGCGGCCAGCGCGGCGGCAGCGGGCTCGATGACCCAGCGTACGCTGGACAAGGTATTGAAAAAGTCCTTCTGCGGCGTGGCCTGCATCAGCCAGTGCAGCACGTCTGGGTCAAGCATGTGCCAGTCATGGCGCGGCCGCACCAGGGTACCGACCCGGGGGCGGGCTTCGACCAGGCCTTTGGCAGTCAGCGCACGCATCGCTTCGCGGAACACGGGCCGGCTGATCGCGTAGCTTTCGCACAGGCTGGCCTCATTGGGCAGCTTCTGCCCAGGCGCGAGTTGGCCAGAGACGATCTGCAGGCCGAGGTCCTGTACCAGAGTGGTGTGCATGCTCTTGCGCGTGGAGGGCTGGCGGTAGTTCATGGGGGGCGCGGGTGGTCCTACAAGCGGGGGAGCATCATAACATCAGTGAATGGGCGGCGGCCTTTTGGCGAGGTCGCAGCAGTTTGGCTTGGTTCGGCGGGAAACAGCGTGGTGGGTGGAACGGGCTTCGCCGGTGTTCGCGGCTGAGCCCGCTCCTTCATTGCGGGGTGCGGCTGGTCAGTGGGAGTGCTTGGGCACCGCTGCCCCTCGGCAGCCCACCAGGAAGTCGAAATCGCAGCCTTCATCGGCCTGCATCACATGGTCCAGGTACAGCTTGGCATACCCGCCAGTGATCAACTGCGGCGGGGCTTGCAGGTCGGCAAGCCGGCCGGCAAGTTCCTCGGCGCTGATATCCAGGTGCAGCCGGCCCTCCTTGCAGTCCAGTTCGATCCAGTCACCTTCCCGCACTGCGGCCAATGGCCCGCCTGCTGCGGCCTCGGGCGCCACATGGAGTACCACGGTGCCGTAGGCAGTGCCGCTCATGCGTGCGTCCGAAATACGCACCATGTCGGTTACGCCCTGGGCCAGCAACTTCGCCGGCAGGCCCATGTTGCCGACTTCGGCCATGCCCGGGTAGCCCTTGGGCCCGCAGTACTTCATCACCAGTACCGAATTGGCGTCTACATCCAGTTCAGGGTCGTTGATGCGGGCCTTGTAGTCTTCGAAGTTTTCAAACACCACGGCGCGGCCACGGTGCTGCATCAGCGCCGGGGTGGCGGCTGACGGTTTGAGCACCGCGCCCTTGGGCGCCAGGTTGCCACGCAAGATGCAGATACCGCCATCGGCCACCAGTGGGTTGGCCAGCGGGCGTATCACTGCTTCGTCATATAACGGCGCGGCCTGGCAGTTGGCCCACAGGCTGTTGCCGTTGGCCGTCAGCGCGCTGGGGTTGGGCAGCAGGCCATGTTCGCCCAGGCGGCGGATGACCGCGGGCAAGCCACCGGCGTAATAGAACTCTTCCATCAGGAAGCGGCCCGATGGCTGCAGGTCGACCAAGGTCGGTGTCCCGCGGCCAACGCGGGTCCAGTCTTCCAGTTGCAGGTCTACCCCAATGCGCCCGGCAATCGCCTTCAGGTGGATAACGGCGTTGGTCGAGCCGCCGATGGCGGCGTTGACGCGAATCGCGTTCTCGAAGGCTTCGCGGGTGAGGATTTTCGACAGGCGCAGGTCTTCGCGAACCATATCGACAATGCGCATGCCGGAAAGGTGGGCAAGGACATAGCGGCGGGCATCCACTGCCGGGATGGCGGCATTGTGGGGCAGGGAGGTGCCCAGCGCTTCGGCCATGCAGGCCATGGTCGAGGCGGTGCCCATGGTGTTGCAGGTGCCCGCCGAGCGCGACATGCCAGCTTCGGCGGAAAGGAACTCGTTGAGGTCGATCTGGCCGGCCTTGTAGGCCTCGTGCATCTGCCAGACGATGGTGCCGGCGCCAATGTCCTTGCCCTTGTGCTTGCCGTTGAGCATCGGCCCGCCGGTCACCACGATCGCCGGCACGTCGCAGCTGGCAGCGCCCATCAGCAGCGCCGGGGTGGTCTTGTCGCAGCCTGTCAGCAGCACCACGGCGTCCACCGGGTTGCCGCGGATCGCTTCCTCCACATCCATGCTCGCCAGGTTGCGGGTGAGCATGGCGGTGGGGCGCAGGTTGGACTCGCCGCTGGAAAACACCGGGAACTCCACCGGGAAGCCGCCAGCCTCCAGCACGCCTTTTTTCACATGCTCGGCAATTTTGCGGAAATGCGCGTTACACGGCGTCAACTCCGACCAGGTGTTGCAGATGCCGATGATCGGCTTGCCCTGGAATTCATGGTCCGGAATGCCCTGGTTCTTCATCCAGCTGCGGTACATGAAGCCGTTCTTGTCGGCGGTTCCGAACCATTGGGCAGAGCGCAGGGGGCGTTTGGCGTCAGACATATCGGGAGACCTTATTAGTATTACTATTTGTCGTTTATTTCCTAACTGTACTGCGTGAAATCGCGCATGTGAAGGCTTGTTGTTCCAAATAGTATTACTATATGATCCTGTCGCCAGGTTAGCGGTCTGCCAAAAAGCCCCGGCCGGGTGCTGTGCTCATTACAAGAACAATTGGAGACATCGCCATGATTCAGGAGCAGCGGCTTGTCCGCCTGATCACACTGAAACTCATCCCTTTTCTGGTTCTGCTTTACCTGGTGGCCTACGTCGATCGTTCGGCGGTGGGCTTTGCCAAGCTGCACATGGGCGCCGACATCGGCCTGGGTGACGCGGCCTATGGCCTGGGTGCCGGGCTGTTCTTCATCGGCTATTTTCTGTTCGAAGTGCCGAGCAACCTGCTGCTCGACCGCTTTGGCGCGCGGCGCTGGTTCGCCCGCATCCTGGTGACGTGGGGTGCAATCACCATCGGCATGGCCTTCGTGACCGGGCCCAATGGCTTCTACGTGATGCGCTTCTTGCTCGGCGCCGCCGAGGCGGGCTTCTTTCCGGGGGTGCTGTACTACATAACCCAGTGGTACCCGGTGCGGCATCGCGGCAAGATCCTGGGCTTTTTCATCCTCTCGCAGCCCCTGGCCATGCTGATCACCGGGCCGCTTTCCGGCGCGCTGCTGGGGCTGGAGGGCAGCTACGGCCTGCATGGCTGGCAGTGGCTGTTCATCTGCATCGGCACCCCGGCGGTGCTGCTCGCCTGGCCTACCTTGCGCCTGCTGCCGGACGGGCCTGCCCAGGTGCGCTGGCTCAGCGAGGCACAACGCAGTTGGCTGCAGGAGCAACTGGCCAACGACCTGCGTGATTTTGGCCAGACCCGCCATGGCAACCCGCTGCATGCGCTCAAGGACGGCCGCGTACTGTTGCTGGCGCTGTTCTACCTGCCGGTCACCTTGAGCATCTACGGTCTCGGTTTGTGGCTGCCAACGCTGATCCACCAGTTTGGCGGCAGCGATCTGGTCACGGGTTTCGTTTCGGCGGTGCCGTACCTGTTCGGCATCATCGGCCTGTTGATCATGCCCCGCAGCTCTGACCGCCTAAACGACCGCTACGGGCACCTGGGCCTGCTGTGTGCGCTGGGCGCCATAGGCCTGTTCCTCAGTGCCTGGCTGACGGTGCCGGTGCTGCAGTTGGCTGCGCTGTGCGTGGTGGCGTTTGCCCTGTTTTCCTGCACGGCCATCTTCTGGACGCTGCCTGGGCGGTTCTTTTCAGGTGCCAGCGCAGCCGCAGGCATCGCCCTGATCAACTCGATCGGCAACCTTGGCGGCTACCTGGGGCCGTTCGGTATCGGCGCGCTCAAGGAACACACCGGGCAGTTGTCTTCGGGGCTGTATTTCCTTGCCCTGGTGATGCTGTTCGGCGTGCTGCTCACCGGCGTCGTCTACAACCGCCTGGAGCGTCGCCAACGCCTGGCTTCCACGCGGGCCGCCGAAGGCGCCCGCTGAACTTTGCAACCGACAAGCGAGCACATCAACCATGCGACTGATTCAATTCGAAAGCGCCGCCGGCGCGCGCCATGTGGGCGTGGTGGAAGGCGAGTACGCCCTTGAAGTGCGTGGCGCCAGCAGCACCCGTGAGCTGGCCTTGCAGGCCATTGCCGCCGGCCGCGATCTGGCCAGTGAAGTCCGGGCCGCTGGGCTGGGTGAGCGGCACGACTACCTGGCCTTGCTGGCCCAGGGCCGTGTGCTGCCACCTTTGGACCACCCGGACCCGGCGCACTGCCTGGTCACCGGCACCGGCCTGACCCACCTGGGCAGCGCCGCCACCCGCGACAAAATGCACCAGCAACAGGCCGAAGGTACCTTGACCGATAGCATGCGCATGTTCCAGTGGGGCCTGGCGGGCGGGCGGCCGCCAGCGGGTGAGGAGGGGGCGCAGCCGGAGTGGTTCTACAAGGGCGACGGCGCGATCGTGGTGCGCCCCGGCGCCGACCTGCCGCTGCCGGCCTTTGCCGAAGACGCCGGCGAGGAGCCTGAGCTGGTCGGGCTGTACCTGATCGGCCCGGGCAATACCCCGTACCGTCTTGGCTACGCCTTGGGCAACGAGTTTTCCGACCATGTGCTGGAGCGGCGCAACTACCTGTACCTGGCGCATTCCAAGCTGCGCGCCTGCAGTTTCGGCCCGGAGCTTCGCCTGGGGGCGTTGCCAGCGCACCTCGAAGGCACCAGCCGCATTCTGCGCGATGGCCAGGTGCTGTGGAGCAAGCCGTTCCTGTCCGGCGAGCAGAACATGTGCCACAGCTTCGAGAACCTGGAGTACCACCACTTCAAATACAGCCAGTTCCTGCGCCCTGGCGATGTGCATGTGCACTATTTCGGCACCGCCACACTGTCGTTCGCCGACGGCGTGCAGGCCCGACCGGGCGATACCTTCGAAATCAGCCTCGACGCCTTTGGCCAGCCGCTGCGCAACGGCATTGCCGCAGCGCCCGGGCAGGTTCGCCCGGGGCTGGTGAAAAGCCTGTGAGGGCCAGGCCTTCTTTCTTGTTACAGGAGTCAACCATGTCTGCAAGCAATTTCATTGGCGGCCAGCGCAGCGCTGCTGGCAGCGTTCACCTGCAAAGCCTCGATGCGCGCACCGGCGAAGCCTTGCCGGGGGTCTTCACCCAGGCCACCCCTGGCGAGGTGGCCGCCGCTGCCGAGGCCGCCGAAGCGGCATTCGTCGAATACAACGGCATGGCGCCCGAGCGTCGCGCGCAGTTTCTCGATGCCATTGCCGACCAGCTGGACGCGTTGGGCGATAGCTTCATCGCCACGGTGTGCCGCGAAACGGCGTTGCCTGCTGCGCGCATCCAGGGCGAGCGCGGCCGAACCAGCAATCAGCTGCGCCTGTTCGCCAAGGTACTGCGCCGCGGCGATTACCTGGCGGCGCGCATCGACCGCGCCCAGCCACACCGGCAGCCACTGCCACGCCCGGACTTGCGCCAGTACCGCACCGGCGTAGGGCCGGTAGCCGTGTTCGGCGCCAGCAACTTCCCCCTGGCGTTCTCCACTGCCGGCGGCGACACCGCAGCAGCGCTGGCCGCTGGCTGCTCGGTGGTGGTCAAGGCGCACAGCGGCCATATGGCCACGGCCGCGCAGGTGGGCGAGGCTATCGAGCGGGCGGCGCAGGCGACCGGCATGCCTGCCGGGGTGTTCAACATGGTCTACGGTAGCGGTGTGGGTGAAGCGTTGGTGCGCCACCCGGCCATCCAGGCGGTGGGGTTTACCGGTTCGCTCAAGGGCGGGCGTGCCCTGTGTGACCTGGCGGCAGCACGCCCCCAGCCGATTCCGGTGTTCGCCGAAATGAGCAGCATCAACCCCGTGCTGGTCTTGCCCGCGGCGTTGCGCGCGCGCGGCGGGCAGGTGGCCGAGGCGCTGGCGGCTTCGGTGGTGCTGGGCTGTGGGCAGTTCTGCACCAACCCCGGGCTGGTCATTGGCATTGCCGGTGAGGCATTCACCGCCTTCACTGCAACGCTGGCTGCGCAACTGGCCGACCAGCCCGCGCAAACCATGCTTAATACAGGCACCTTGCGCAGCTATGCCAGTGGCGTACAGCGCCTGCACCAGCACCCAGGCGTGCGCCACCTGGCCGGTGCCGAGCAGGTTGGCGACCAGGCCCGGGCGCAGCTGTTCCAGGCCGATGCGAGCCTGCTGTTGAACGGTGACGAAGTGTTGCAGGAAGAAGTGTTCGGGCCTGCCACGGTGCTGGTCGAAGTCGCCGACGAAGCCGAGCTGCGCCGCGCCGTGCAAGCGTTGCACGGGCAGCTCACCGCCACCCTGATCGCCGAGCCGCAAGACCTCCAGCAGTTCGCCTCGCTGGTGCCGCTGCTGCAGCGCAAGGCAGGGCGCCTGCTGCTCAACGGTTACCCCACCGGTGTCGAAGTGTGCGAAGCGATGGTGCATGGTGGGCCCTACCCGGCTACCTCCGATGCCCGCGGCACCTCGGTCGGCACCTTGGCCATCGACCGCTTCCTGCGCCCGGTGTGCTTCCAGGACTACCCCGATGCGCTGCTGCCCGATGCGCTGAAAAATACCAACCCGCTGGGGCTGCAGCGCTTGGTCGACGGCCAGCACAGCCGTGAGGCATTGATCTGACGCAGGCTTGGGCATGGCGGCGGCCCAGGCCTTGCAGGCCGCACGGCGCCGACGGGGGAGTTTGTTGCCAAATGTGTGATTTCCTTCACGCACTCGGCGTCAAGAATGCGACCCCCGCCGTCGTCGAGGGGGACTGAACCAGGGCCCGCCATGCAAACGCTGTTGAACGAGATCCTTGAACAAGTACGCCCCTTGATCGGCACGGGCAAAGTTGCCGATTACATTCCTGCCCTGGCCGACGTGCCGGCCCAGCAACTGGGCATCGCCGTCTACAGCAACGATGGCAGTCACTACTGTGCAGGCGACGCCCTGGAACCGTTCTCGGTGCAGAGCATTTCCAAGGTGTTCAGCCTGGTTCAGGCGATAGGCCATTCGGGTGAAGCGATCTGGGAGCGGCTTGGCCATGAGCCGTCCGGCCAGCCATTCAACTCGCTGGTGCAGCTGGAGTTCGAGCGCGGGCGCCCGCGCAACCCGTTCATCAACGCAGGGGCCTTGGTCATCTGCGACATCAACCAGTCGCGCTTCGCTGCGCCAACCTTGTCGATGCGCGATTTCGTCCGGCGCCTGTCCGGTAACCCGCACATCCAGATCGACACCCGCGTCGCCGATTCGGAGTATCAGTTCCGCGCGCGCAATGCGGCCATGGCTTACCTGATGCAGTCGTTTGGCAACTTCCACAACGAGGTGGAAACGGTGCTGCGCAGTTACTTCAGCTACTGCGCACTGCGCATGAATTGCCTGGACCTGGCGCGGGCATTCTGCTTTCTGGCCAACGACGGCTTTTGCAAGCACAGCGGTCAGCAAATTCTCAGCCGTCGCCAGACCCAGCAGGTGAACTCGATCATGGCCACCAGTGGCCTGTATGACGAGGCAGGCAACTTCGCCTACCGGGTAGGGTTGCCGGGCAAGAGTGGCGTGGGCGGCGGCATCGTCGCCATCGTACCGGGGCAGTTCAGCGTATGCGTGTGGTCGCCGGAGCTGAACGCGGCGGGCAACTCGCTGGCCGGCATGGCCGCGCTGGAGTTGCTGAGCGCACGCATTGGCTGGTCGGTGTTCTGAATACCAGGCTGGCCTGGCGCGTGGTCGCTTGCCCCAGCCGGGTTCGGCCAACCTGATTGAACGTTTCAGCGCCATGGGCCGTCGGTATTGCATGTCTTATGCAATGGAGGTAGCCCATGAAATACCGCGCACTCGGCAACACTGGCCTGCTGGTTTCGGAGCTGGTGGTTGGCACGGTCCCGTTCGGCGGGCGTGGCGCATTCGAAAAAACCGGTAGCGTGGATGTCGACCAGGCACGGCGCATGTTCGACATGGCCTTCGATGCCGGCGTCAATCTGGTGGACACGGCCGACTTGTACTCGCACGGCCTTGCCGAAGAAATCGTTGGCCAGGCGCTGGCCCAGCGGCGCCAGTCGATCATCCTTGCGACCAAGGCGCGCAGCCCGATGGGCGACAACCCCAACGACAGCGGGGCGTCGCGTTACCACTTGATTCGCGCCTGCGAGGCCAGCCTCAAGCGCCTGGGTACCGACCATATCGACCTGTACCAGGTACACAACTGGGATGGCGTGACGCCGGTGGAGGAAACCCTGGCGGCCTTGGACCACCTGGTGCAGAGCGGGAAGATCCGCTACTTCGGCACGTCCAACTACACCGCCTGGCAAATGATGAAAACCCTCGGCAGCGCGCGCGTGAATGGCTGGCAGCAGCCGGTCTCGCAGCAAATCTACTACACCCCGGAGGCGCGCGAAGCCGAGTACGAATTGCTGCCCATGGCCATCGACCAAGGGGTTGCAACCTTGGTGTGGGGGCCCCTGGGCGAGGGGTTGCTGACCGGCAAGGTGCGGCGCGGCCAGCAGACCCCCAAGGGCACCCGCCAGGGCAATGACTGGCCAGAACCCTACGTGCATGATCGCGAGCGGGCCTATGACATCATCGAAGCCTTGATCACCATCGGCCAGCGCCATGGCTGCTCGCCGGCACGGGTATGCCTGGCCTGGCTCAAGGACCGCCCCGGCATCACCAGCGTGATCACGGCGGGGCGTAGCTTCGAGCAACTGCATGACAATTTGCAGGCGACCGAGCTGGTGCTCTTGCCAGAAGACCTGGAGCAGATGGAACAGGCCACGCGGATCGCGCCCCAGTATCCCTACTGGCACCGGATCGCGGCCGAAATGGACCGTATCGACCCTGCCGAGGCGCCATTCATCGCCTTGCACCGCAAAACGATGCAGCGCCAGCAACCGTGACGAGTGCAGGTAATCGTTCAGCCACCATCGAAGAGGACACGCCCATGGCCGAGCAGCAGAAAGACCAGCAAACCCAAGTGCCAGCCCATTCCACGGAAGAAGAGAAGGCCCGGTTGAAAGACAAGAACAAGGACGGCATTCCGCCGGGCGCCGAGTAAGCGCAGGGCAGTGCCAACCTGGTGGTCGTTTGGCCCAATGGGCCAGGCGGCCGCTATTTACCTGAATTATTTTCTGCCCGACCGGTCAGGTATTGAGTCCTTGTTCAATCAAGAGGTTCTTATGTACGCCTACACGGTCCGCTATCAACTCAATGGCCAGCCTTGCACCCACACCTTCGAGCTCGAACAGCCCGAGCTTGCCCTGCACCAGGCAGCGCTGCACCTGATGGTGCTGCACTTCGGCGACGGCGAGAACAGTTTGCTGATGCCGCCCGCTGATGCCAGCCCGGACGAAATCTTGGCCCAGGCTAAGGTAATGGGGCTGACCCAAATCGACGTGGCGTGACGAAGGCCAACGGGTGAGCCCGGCACCCTTTGGCGTGGCAGGCTGAACGTCAGCGCCGCCGTAATGCGGCGGCCAGCCCTAGGGTCAGCACCACGGCACTGGCGATTGCCACGCCGATGGCAGCCGCGGCGCCCCAGGCTTGCAGCAGTGCTGCCAATACCAGGTAGAACGCGATCACCCCCACCGCGCCAATCGCATTGCCCCGCACCATCGCGGCCATCCCGGGCCGGCCATTCTGGACGTAGGCAAACACGACCAGCGGCCATGCGATTACCGGTATCGGTGCCAGCATGCCGCTGGTTGCCGGGCCCAGCCAGTCGGCCAGGCTTGTGGTCAGCATCAGCAGGCTGGTCGCCGCCACCATGCGCAGCGGTATTTCCCAGTATCGGTGCTTGGGGCGGGCCAGCATGTCCGGGCTGGGCTCGCGGCCACTGGCGCGTATCAGCACCCCGATCAGAATCAGCGCTATGGCCACCGACAGGTGCAGGTTGCCCCAGTGGGTAAATGCGTAAGCCACCAGGCCGTACGCCAGCAACGCCAGCAGCACGGCGGGTACCAGCGCTGCCCGGCGGGTGCTCCACATGAAGCAGCAGTACGTCGCCTGCACCGCCACCAGGCCGCCCAGTGCGCCAGGCACTGCAGCTACAGCAAAGGTGCTGCCCTGTTCCAGGCACAGGAAGGTCATGACCAGTGCCGAGGTAATGGGCATGCCGGACAACAGCCCGCCCAGCAGGCCGCCCCATCGGCGCGACGCCAGGGAAATGGCCCACATCAGCAAAGGGGTGACGATCAGCTTCAGGTACAACAGCGTCATTGCGCGAATGGGCCCAGGCCCAGCTCGGTGTGGGTGGCCAGGGGCTGCAGCATGCAATCGTTCCTTGTGCGTGGGGGCAAGCCTGCGAGCATGCGGCGGCGCAAGGGCCGGGGTCAAGGCTGTGGCGTGCCTGCAAAGTCATGCCGCGCGGGCCGGGCCTGCGGCGCGAAGCGGCTCACCACGGGATCCGCTGGCCGTCCCACCCCCAGAAGCTGCCACTGTCGGCTGGGCCTGTCCGGCTTACCTGGTCGATCACGCACTGAGCGGCAAACGCCGGCTCGAACAACTTGCCCGGCGGCACATTGCTTTGGAACGGCCGCGACAGCGCGGTATCGGTGGTGCCTGGGTGCAGCGCCAATACCGTAGCCGCCGGGTTCAGGCGTTGCAGCTCGATACTTGCCGTGTGCAACAGCTGGTTCAGCGCCGCCTTGCTCGCGCGGTAGCTGTACCAGCCGCCCAGGCGGTTGTCGCCGATCGAGCCCACCCGCGCCGACAACGCGGCAAAGGTGGCCGGCTGCTGGCGCAGCAGGGGTAGCAGGTGCTTGAGCAGCAGAATAGGGGCGAAGGCATTGGTTACGAAGCTGGCCTGCAACCCGGCCAGGTCCAGCTGGGCCAGGGATTTTTCCGCCTTGGCGCCTTGCTGGTGCAGAATGCCCAGCGTGCTCACCACCAGGTGCAGGTGCTTGCAGCCAGCGCTGACCGTGCAGGCCAGCGCAGCAAGGGCCGCCTCGTCGCGTGCATCGCAATCCACCAGCCTCAGGCGTTGGTCGTGTGCGGCCGTCAGCGCAAGCAATGCGCTGCTACGGCTGGCACTGCGCGATACCGCCCACACCAGGTCGATATCGTCGCGGGCCAGCAAGGCCTGGCACAGTGCCAGGCCGATGCCTTGGCTGGCGCCGCCTATCAGGGCGTTGGCTTGCCCGGTCAATCCAGGGATCAGGTGCAATGGGGCGCCCTCGGCACTGCGGTGTACTCCCAATGAGTACACCGGGTCATTGCAGATCATGCACTACCGGCAGCAGCACCGCGGTAGCGCGGCTCACAGGTTTTACGCCTGGTAGATCTTGGTCAACAAGCGCAGTAATTGCTCGCGCTCCTCGTCATTCAGTGCCGCGGTCGCTTCCCGGTCGCTGTCGCTGGCGATCTGCTTCAACTCCTTGAGCAGTACTTCACCGGCTTTGCTGAGAAAAATCCCGTACGAGCGCTTGTCCGGTTTGCAGCGCACCCGTACGGCCAGGGCGCGTTCTTCCAGCTTGTTCAACAGCGGTACCACCTGGGGTGGCTCGATGGCCAGCGAGCGGGCCAAGTCCGCCTGCATCAGCCCTGGGTTCTGCTCGATCACCGCCAGTGCCGAAAATTGCGCCGGGCGCAGATCATGGGCAGCCAGCCGACCGATAAAGTTCTGAAACAGCTTCAACTGGGCACGGCGAAGGGCATAACCGATCAAGTCTTCAAGCACGACATCCGCCCCGGAAACGGCGGTGGCAGCGGTATCGGTAGTGCGGGCAGACCTTCCCATCGGGTGAATGGCTCCTGGGGCATGGGTAAGAAAGTTACCTAGTTTGCCTGCCTTGGCAGGATCCGGCTAGAGGAGGGCTGGTGAAAAAGAGCGGGGGCTGAGGTGCTGCAAAAGATAATTTTTATAATAGTTAATTGACATAACTAATTTGCTCCCTTAGCTTGAAGGCATCACCCCGAACAACAAGAGTGCAGAACCATGAGCAAATACGCAGGCCGTTGGGCTACCGTGAAAGTCGAGCTGGAGTCGGGCATTGCCTGGGTCACCCTCAATCGGCCAGAAAAACGCAACGCCATGAGCCCCACCCTGAACCGGGAAATGATCGACGTGCTGGAAACCCTGGAGCAGGATGCCGAGGCTGGCGTACTGGTCCTGACCGGTGCCGGGGAGTCGTGGACGGCCGGCATGGACCTCAAGGAGTACTTCCGCGAGGTGGACGCCGGGCCGGAAATCCTTCAGGAAAAAATCCGCCGCGATGCATCGCAGTGGCAGTGGAAGCTGCTGCGCATGTACGCCAAACCGACCATTGCCATGGTCAACGGCTGGTGTTTCGGCGGCGGTTTCAGCCCGCTGGTGGCCTGCGACCTGGCCATCTGTGCCGACGAAGCCACGTTCGGCCTGTCGGAAATCAACTGGGGCATCCCACCCGGCAACCTGGTCAGCAAGGCCATGGCCGACACCGTGGGCCACCGTCAGTCGCTGTACTACATCATGACCGGCAAGACCTTCGGTGGGGCAAAGGCGGCCGAAATGGGCTTGGTGAACGAAAGCGTGCCGTTGGCGCAACTGCGCGAAACCACCCGCGAACTGGCGCTGAACCTGCTGGAGAAAAACCCGGTGGTGCTGCGTGCCGCCAAGAACGGCTTCAAGCGTTGCCGCGAACTGACCTGGGAGCAGAACGAAGACTACCTGTACGCCAAGCTCGACCAGTCCCGCCTGCTGGACACCGAGGGGGGGCGCGAGCAGGGCATGAAGCAGTTCCTCGACGACAAGAGCATCAAGCCAGGCTTGCAGGCTTACAAGCGTTGAATGCCAGCGGGCCGCGCCGCCCCTGGCGGCAGCCCGCGAATAGTGCCCATGAATACAACAAGAGGAATGAGCATGTTGCAGGTGCCTTTGCTGATTGGCGGGCGGTCGTGCCCCGCCAGCGATGGACGAACCTTCGAGCGACGCAACCCGGTCAGTGGTGAAGTGGTATCGCAGGTGGCCGCGGCTTCGCTGGCCGATGCCGATGCTGCCGTGGCAGCCGCCAGCGCGGCGTTCCCGGCGTGGGCAGCACTGGCGCCCAGTGAGCGACGTGGCCGCCTGCTGGCCGGCGCAGACCTGCTGCAGGCGCGCGCCGGCGAGTTCATCGCTGCGGCCGGTGAAACCGGGGCGATGGCCAACTGGTACGGCTTCAATGTGAAGCTGGCGGCCAACATGCTGCGTGAAGCCGCCGCCATGACCACGCAGGTCACCGGCGAGGTGATCCCTTCGGATGTGCCTGGCAGTTTCGCCATGGCCTTGCGCGCACCGTGCGGGGTGGTGCTGGGTATCGCGCCCTGGAATGCCCCGGTCATTCTGGCCACGCGCGCCATCGCCATGCCCCTGGCGTGCGGCAATACCGTGGTGCTGAAGGCGTCGGAGCAGAGCCCGGCCGTGCACCGGTTGATCGGCCAGGTGCTTCAGGATGCGGGGCTGGGCGATGGCGTGGTCAACGTCATCAGCAACGCCCCGGAGGATGCGCCAGCGGTGGTCGAACGCCTGATTGCCAACCCCGCTGTGCGGCGGGTGAATTTTACCGGCTCCACCCAGGTGGGGCGCATCGTCGGCGAGTTGGCCGCACGCCACCTGAAACCGGCCTTGCTGGAGTTGGGCGGCAAGGCGCCGTTGCTGGTGCTGCACGACGCCGACCTGGACGCCGCGGTCGAAGCGGCGGCCTTTGGCGCCTACTTCAACCAGGGCCAGATCTGCATGTCCACCGAGCGCTTGCTGGCCGATAGCCGCATCGCCGATACCTTTGTCGACAAGTTGGCAGTCAAGGTCAGCGGGCTTCGTGCCGGCGACCCCCAGGCCAGCGACTCGGTGCTCGGCTCGCTGGTCAGCAGTGCGGCGGGCGAACGCATCAAGGCGCTGATCGACGATGCCGTGGCCAAGGGCGCTCGCCTGGTCTGCGGCGGCCAGCTGGACGGCAGCATCCTGCAGCCGACCCTGCTCGACCATGTCGACAGCAGCATGCGCCTGTACCGCGAAGAGTCGTTCGGGCCGGTGGCTGTAGTGCTGCGCGCCGAAGGTGACGAGGCCTTGCTGCAACTGGCCAACGATTCGGAGTTTGGCCTGTCGTCAGCCATTTTCAGCCGGGACACCAGCCGGGCGCTGGCCCTGGCCCAGCGCGTGGAATCGGGTATCTGCCACATCAACGGGCCGACCGTGCACGATGAAGCGCAAATGCCCTTCGGCGGGGTGAAGGCCAGCGGCTATGGCAGCTTCGGCAGCCGCACGGCCATCGACCAGTTCACCCAGTTGCGCTGGGTCACCCTGCAACAGGGCCCCCGGCATTACCCCATCTGAGCAACACGCAACGGGCCGCCCCGGGCAATGCCCGGCGGCGGCAGCCTGTACAACAAGAACAAGGAGCAACCTGCGTGAATACCCAACCCCGCCTGCGGTCATGCGACCCTGGCCAACCGCCGCGCTACCGGCAGGTGTCCATTGGGCACCCACAAGTGCAGGTCAGTGAAACCGACGGTGTGCTGCGCATGCTGGCGCTGGAGCCGTTGGCGCCTTTGCCGGCGCGCCTGCTCGACCGCCTGCTGCACTGGGCGCGCGTGCGCCCGCACACCACCTTCATCGCCGCGCGCGAGCCCAGCGGTGGCTGGCGTGAAGTCAGCTATGCGCAGATGCTCGAACAGGTACGTACCATCGCTGCCCACTTGCTGGGGTTCGGCCTTGGCGCCGAACGGCCGCTGGTACTGTTTTCCGGCAATGACATCGAGCACCTGCAGCTTGCCCTGGGGGCCATGTATGCCGGCATTCCTTACTGCCCGGTGTCGCCTGCCTACGCACTGCTGTCGCAGGACTTCGCCAAGCTGCGCCACGTTTGCGAGGTGCTGACCCCTGGCCTGGTGTTCGCCACCGACAGCCAGCCGTTCCAGCGTGCCTTCGATGCCGTGCTGGATGAATCGGTGCCGGTGGTCAGCGTGCAAGGCCAGCCGCCACGCCGCCGCCATTTCAGTTTCGCCAGCCTGCTGCAGCCCTGTGACCTGGCGCCGGCAGACGCTGCGTTCGCCGCCACCGGGCCCGATACCATTGCCAAGTTCCTGTTCACCTCGGGTTCCACCAAGCTGCCCAAGGCGGTGATCACCACCCAGCGCATGCTCTGCGCCAACCAGCAGATGCTGCTGCAGACCTTCCCGGTGTTTGCCGAAGAGCCGCCGGTGCTGGTCGATTGGCTGCCCTGGAACCACACCTTCGGCGGCAGCCACAACCTGGGCATCGTCCTGTACAACGGCGGCAGTTTCTATCTGGACGCCGGCAAGCCGACCCCGCAAGGCTTCGCGGAAACCTTGCGCAACCTGCGCGAGATTTCGCCCACGGCCTATCTCACCGTACCCAGGGGCTGGGAAGAGCTGGCCAAGGCGCTGGAGCAGGACGCCCAGCTGCGCGAGGTGTTCTTCGCCCGCATGAAGCTGTTCTTCTTTGCCGCAGCGGGGCTTTCGCAAAGCGTTTGGGACCGCCTGGACCGTATCGCCGAGCAGCACTGCGGCGAGCGTATCCGCATGATGGCGGGCTTGGGCATGACCGAGGCGGCGCCGTCCTGCACCTTTACCACTGGGCCGCTGTCGATGGCCGGCTACGTCGGCTTGCCGGCACCGGGTTGTGAGGTGAAGCTGGTGCCCCAGGCCGACAAGCTCGAAGCGCGTTTTCGCGGCCCGCATATCATGCCGGGCTACTGGCGCTCGCCGCAGCAAACTGCCGAGGTGTTCGACGAGGAGGGCTTCTACTGCTCGGGCGATGCCCTGAAACTCGCGGATCCGCAACAGCCGGAGCAGGGCCTGATGTTCGACGGCCGCATCGCCGAGGACTTCAAGCTGTCGTCGGGTGTATTTGTCAGTGTCGGGCCACTGCGCAACCGTGCGGTGCTGGAAGGCTCGCCCTATGTGCAGGACGTCGTGGTCGCGGCGCCCGATCGCGAGTGCCTGGGCATGCTGGTGTTCCCGCGGCTACCCGAGTGCCGGCAATTGGCGGGGCTTGGGGCAGAGGCCAGCGACGCCCAGGTCCTGGGCAGCGACGCGGTGCGCCAGTGGTTTGCCAACTGGCTGACGCACCTGAACCGGGACGCCCAAGGCAACGCCAGCCGCATCGAATGGTTGGCCTTGCTTGCAGAGCCACCCTTGATCGACGCGGGCGAAATCACCGACAAGGGCTCGATCAACCAACGTGCGGTGTTGCAGCGGCGCGCTGCCCTGGTCGAGGCGCTGTATCGGCGCGAAGCCCCGGGCCAGTTGCACGCACAGGCGCGGCCATGAGCGGCGGGCTGTGCACCGTGTTCGACGACGTTGCCATCGTCGATATGGTGCGCACCCCTTGGGTTGACCTTGGGGGTGCGCTGGCAACCGTTTCACCCATCGACCTGGCCATCAAGGCCGGGCGGGCGGTGCTGGCGCGTGCCGGTAGCGATCCGCAGGCCGTGGGCAGTGTGCTGGCCGGCAGCATGGCCCAGGCCAGCTTCGATGCCTATTTCCTGCCAAGGCATGTCGGCCTTTACTGTGGCGTGCCGCTGGCAGTGCCGGCCTTGGCGGTACAGCGCATCTGTGGCACGGGGCTCGAGCTGTTGCGCCAGGCTGCCGAGCAACTGCGAAGCGGGGCGCCGCAGGTGTTGTGCGTAGGTGCCGAATCCATGTCACGCAACCCGATCGCGGCCTATGAACACCGGGGCGGCTTCCGCCTGGGGGCGCCGGTCGGGTTCAAGGACTTTCTCTGGGAGGCGTTGTACGACCCGGCGGCCGATGTGGACATGATCGGCACCGCAGACAACCTGGCCCGTGAGCATGGCCTGGCGCGGGAAACCGTGGATGCCTGGGCCTTGCGCAGCCATCAGCGCGCGTTACAGGCCCAGCAGGCCGGTTGGTTCGCTGAGGAAATCGTCAGCATCAGCAGCGAAAGCTTCTTCGCCGACGGCTACCAGCCACGCGGTATCGAACTGCCACGCGGGCTCGCCGAAGTCAGCCGCGACAGCCACCCACGGCCCACCGATGCTGCAGCGCTGGCGCGGCTGCGTACCGTGCACCCTGGTGGGGTACAAACCGCAGGCAACAGTTGCGCGGTGGCCGATGGGGCGGCGGCGGCAGTGGTGGCGCCCTACGCCAGTTGCACGCGACCGCCCCTGGCGAAACTGTTGATGGCCACGGCGGTGGGCGTATCGCCGCACACCATGGGTATCGGGCCGGTGCCGGCCATCGAGCTGCTACTGCGCCACAGCGGCCTGCGCGCAGACCAGATAGACCGCTTCGAAATCAACGAAGCGCAAGCCGCGCAGGTGGTGGCGGTGGCCCAGGCGCTACAGCTCGATGTGGCAAAGCTCAATGTTCACGGTGGCGCCATTGCCCTCGGGCACCCGCTGGCCGCCACCGGGTTGCGGCTGGTTCACACACTGGCCCGGCAACTGCAGCAGGGCAACCTGCGCTATGGGGTGGCTGCTGCGTGCATAGGCGGCGGCCAAGGCATGGCGCTGCTCATCGAAAACCCCCGTTTCACTGCCTGAACAAGAGGTGTTCCATGGCCTGGAAGGCCCCCCTGCTGGACATGCAATTCGTGCTGCAACATTGGCTCCAGGCTGACAAGGCCTGGCAGGCAATGCCGCCTCATGCCGACCTGGACCTGGACCTGGCGTGGCAGGTGCTGGAACAAGCCGCCCGCTTCACTGAGCAGGTGCTGGTGCCGCTGAACGCCACAGGTGATCGCCAGGGTTGCCGTATGGAGGCAGGGCAGGTGCGGACCCCGCACGGTTTCCCGGCGGCCTACCAGGCTTATGTCGAGGCAGGGTGGCCGGCACTGGCCTGTACCCCGCAGTTCGGCGGCCAAGGGTTGCCGCTGGTGCTCGACGCTGCGCTGCAGGAAATGCTCTTCGCCAGCAACCATGCCTGGGCCATGTACACCGGTATCGCCCATGGCGCGTATCAATGCCTGCAGGCGCATGCCAGCGAACAACTGCAGGCACGCTACCTGCCCGGTATCGTCAGTGGCGAGATCCTGCCCACCATGTGCCTGACCGAGCCCCAGGCCGGCAGCGACCTGGGCCTGTTGCGCTGCCGCGCCGAGCCGTCGGGCGACGGCCGTTATGCCATCACGGGCAACAAGCTGTTCATCTCCGGCGGCGACCACGACCTGACCCGCCAGATCGTGCACCTGGTGCTGGCGCGGCTGCCGGGCGCGCCGGCCGGCAGCCGCGGTCTGTCGCTGCTGCTGGTCCCCAAATGGCTGGAAGACGGTCAGCGTAATGCGGTGCAGTGCGAAGGCCTGGAGCACAAGCTGGGTATCCGCGGGAGCGCCACCTGTGCATTGCGCTTCGAGGCGGCCAGTGGCTGGTTGGTGGGGCAGGCGCACGGCGGCCTGGCGGCGATGTTCGTGATGATGAATTCGGCTCGGCTGCACGTTGGCTTGCAAGGGCTGGCGCACGCCGAAGCCGCCTGGCAATGTGCCCGGGAATACGCCATGGCGCGTAGGCAGATGAATGCGCCCGGGCAGCCCAAGGGCCAAGCCGACCCCATTCACTTGCACCCCGCCATACGCCGGGTGCTGCTTGAGCTGCGGGTGCGCAGCGAAGGTATGCGCGCACTGGGCTACTGGGCGGCGCACTGGCTGGATGTGGCCGCAGCAGCCACTGACCCCGGGCAACGGGCCAAGGCGTCGACGCTGGCGGCGCTGCTGACACCGGTCATCAAGGCTGCCTTCACCGAGCAAGGTTTCACCCTGGCCAGCAAGGCCCTGCAGGTGTTCGGCGGTTATGGCTAAACCCGCGGGGTCNNGGCTACACCTGCGAGTTCAGTATCGAGCAAACGCTGCGCGACAGCCGCATCGCCATGATCTACGAAGGCACCAACGAGGTGCAGGCCAACGACCTGCTGCTGCGCAAGGTGCTGGGTGACGGCGGGGCGGGCATGGCACTGCTTCTGGGCGAACTGCGTAAAGAAGCCGGCACCGGCATGGCAACTGCGGTTCTGCAGAAGGTATGTGCGGTGCTGCAAGGGCTACTTGCCGAGGTTATGTCCAAGGCGGCCGCTGACCCTGAGTACCCGTACCGCGCGGCCGGCGACTTCCTGCAACTGTGTGCCACGGCGTTGCAGGCGTTTGCCTGGGCGCGCACCGAGCGTTGCCTGCAGGCCTTGCCGGTGGACGCGCCACTGCGCCTGCAAAAGCAGGAAAGCATCGGCTTTTTCTGCAACTACCTGATGCTCGATTTCGACCGCCAGGTAGCGGCCGTGGCGGCGGCCGCTGCCCCGTTGCCCAGCATTACCGCACCGTTCTGAAACCCACGTGTGAAGTGGCCATGAACACCGGCTGAGGTTGCCGCGCCGAAGGCCGGTAGCGCAGGCAGCGGTCTGCCGAACACAGGTGCGAACCGCCCTTGATCACTGCCACTTTCACGCCGGGGTCAGCGGGGTCGTGGCTGTCGTCCAGGCTTGGCCCGGGCGGGTCCAGGCCAGCGTCGCGCTGCGGCGCATGGCCTGGGCGGTAACCCGTGCGGGTCAACTCCCAGACATTGCCCCCGGCATCGAACAGGCCAAAGCCGTTGGCCGGGAAACAGCCCACCGGCGAAGTGCCGGTGAAACCGTCGGTGGCGGCATTGTGGTACGGAAACTGGCCCTGCCAGGTATTGGCCATGGCTTTGCCCTTGGGCAGTTCGGTCATGCCCCAGCTGAAGTCGGCATCCTGCAGGCCGCCGCGCATTGCATATTCCAGCTGGGCCTCGCTGGGCAGCCTGCGCCCGGCCCAGCGTGCATATGCTTGTGCATCCTCCAGTGCCACTTGCACCACCGGGTGGTTATCCAGCCCTTGCAAGTCGCTGCCCGGGCCTTGCGGGTGGCGCCAGCTTGCCCCGGGCACGAACTGCCAACCCGGGTGCAGCACATCCGGCCCTTGCTTGAACACCATTGCCCCCGGCACGCGCAGGTGCTGGGGCAGGCTGGGGTCGTCGGCCGTGTCGATCCCCCGCTCGGCATGGGTGAGGTAGCCGGTCGCCGCGACGAAGCGCGCGAACTGGGCATTGGTGACCGGGTGTACATCGATCCAGAACGCCGACACTTGCGCCAGGTGGGCGGGGCCCTCCTCGTCGTAGTAGCGCTCCGAGCCGAAGCTGAACTTGCCGCCGGGCAGTTTCACCATCCCGTCCCGCCAGGGGCCTTCACGGGGGGCGGGTAGACCGCCATAGCCATCACACAGCAGCGCCGGGGCCGCCGCTTGCGGCCAGGCGCTGTAGCCAATGGCGAGCAAACCGGCGGCGAGCAGCGCGCAGCCGGCTGCACGCCCGATCATTGCTTGCTGGCCACCGCCGGGCTCGCCACTCTGGCAGGGCTGGCGGGGCGGCCTTCGGCATCGATCACGATATTGCTGCGCTGGGCGTAGGCCTTCCAGTCGCGCAGCATCTGTGCCACTTGCTCGGGGTGCGCAGCGGCGATGTCGTGGTGCTCACCTGGGTCTTTGCGCAGGTCGTACAGGTGCCACGCCGGTTTGCCGTCGGTGGCATCCCACAGCAGCTTCATCGGGCCTTTGCGCAGCGAAGCACTGCCGTTGATTTCCCAGCCCAGAGCTTCGTCACCGGCATGGATGAGCGTGTCGTCGCCTTGCAGGTAGTCCAGTGCCGAACTGCCCTGCGGCGGCACGATATCGCGGTCGCGGTACTTGATGCCGGGCATTGGCGCACCGGCCAGTTGCAGCAGGGTGGGCATGATGTCGCGCACGCTGGCCAGCGCTTCGCTGCGCCCCGCTTTGATCGTGGCCGGGTAGTAGACAAAGGCCGGCACGCGGATGCCGCCCTGGTAGGTGGTCATCTTGTAGCGGCGGCTGGGCAAGGCGCTGACCTGGGCCCAAGCCGAGCCGATCATCAGGAACGAGTCGCGTCGGCCGTAGTTGTCCAGGCGGTTGTCGAAGTGCTGGCTGATCCACGTCGGGTCCACCCGTGAGGCGTTCTCCGGGCCATTGTCGGACATGAACAGGATCAGCGTATTTTCCAGTTCGCCCCGCTGGCGCAGGTGCGCTACCAGCCTGCCCACCTCGGCATCCAGGGCGCTGACCATGGCGGCGTAGACCTCCATGGTGCGCGCCGATTGGCGTTGCTGCTCGGCGCTGAGCGATGCCCAGCTCGGCACCCCCTCCAGTTGTGCGTCCAGCGGGAAGTCGGCCGGCACCAGGCCGGCCTTGCGCTGGCGCTCCAGGCGCTGTTTGGCGATGGCCTCGTAGCCCTGGTCATAGCGGCCGCGGTATTGCGCCAGGTACTGGTCCGGTGCCTGCAGCGGCCAATGCGGCGCGGTATAGGCGGCGAAGGCGAAGAACGGTTTGTTGCCAGGGTTGGGCTGGTCAATCGCGTCAATGAGGCGGTCGGTGAACCAGGTGCTGGAGTAGAAGTCGGTGGGCAGCGCGATGGGTTCACCGTTGTGCAGGAAGGTTGCGCTGTAGTTCGGCTGCAAATCCATGTTGGCTTGCTTGAAGTGCGCGGCGCCGCCTTCGAGCAGCACGTAGGCCTGGTCGAACCCGCGGTTCTGCGGCTGTTGCGCAGGTTGCATGCCCAAATGCCATTTGCCGGAAATGAAGGTCCGGTAGCCGGCATCGTGCAGCAGCTCGGCGAGGGTGGCGACATTGCCTGCCAGCACACCCTCGTAGCCGGGGCGCACTTCAGTGCCAGGCGGCAGGCGCTTGCGTGCCTCGGCCATCATGCCCAATCCGGCCAGGTGTGGGTCGTTGCCGGACATCAGCATCGCCCGGGTCGGGGAGCAACTGGGCGCGGCATGAAAGTCCAGCATCAGGCGGCCGTCGGCCAGCAGGCTGTCCAGGTTGGGGGTCTGAATTTCGCTGCCCAGTGCTGACAGGTCAGAGAACCCGAGGTCGTCAGCCACGATGAGCAGAATGTTTGGTTGTTTAACGATAGGGGCGGCCATGGCTTGGCTGATGCCGAGCATCAGCAGGCCGAGCGCAGCAAGGGATTTTAGGCAGTTCATTGGGGTGCTCTTGTTGTTTTGGTAGGTAAAGGGCGGTGCTTACCCGCAGGTTAGACACCACGCAGCGTCGATAGTAGCGGCCGGGGCCGGGTTTGCGCAGGCGGTTGGCGCATAAGCGTTCGATCAGCGAACGCTTATGCGCGCAGGCACCTTGTCGGGGCCATTTAACCATTGACGGCAATATGGTTAACAAAAATAATAGTTAACAGAGTTATCCAAATTTATAAAAACAAGTAAAGGAAACTTCTGATGACCAAGCTGTTGAACCGGGCATGGGTGCCCGTTGTGCTGCTTTCGCTATGCCAGTACACGTATGCTGCGAACCCGCTGGAAGAGAGCCGGCCAGGCCGGCCCGGCGCGCCGCGCTGGGTCGAGGACTACCGCTTCCTCGATGACCCCGCCAAGGCCAGGGACCCGTTCGATGGGCTGCGCTACCACCGGTTGTCCGAGTCGGCCTGGCTGCAGCTCGGCGCGGAGGCCCGCTACCGTGCCGATGCCTTGGACCAACCCTTCTTCGGTTTGCGGGGCCTGAAAGACGACTCCTACCTGCTGCAACGCTTGCAGGCGCATGCCGATCTGCACCTGTTCGATGACAGGCTGCGCACGTTCTTGCAGGTGGAAAACACCCGCGCCTTCGGCAAGGACCTTTATTCGCCCAACGACGAAGGCCGCAACGAAATCCGTCAGGCGTTCATCGACTTCAATCATGACTTTGCCGCAGGCCGGTACACCACCCGCGTCGGTCGTCAGGAAATGGCCTACGGCGATCAGGTCTTCGTCACCTACCGAGACGCGCCGAACCTGCGCCTGAGCTTCGATGGCGTGCGCGCCAGCCTCAACCTCAAGCGCGGCTACAAGCTCGATGCCTTCGCCGTCAGGCCACTGAAAACCGGTGAGGACAGCTGGGATGACGGCAGCAACAACGCGGTGAAGTTCTATGGGCTGTACGGCACGTTGCCGCTGACCCCCAGCTGGAACATGGACCTGTTCGGCTTTGGCCTGCAGACCGACGCGCGCAGCCTGGCTGGCGAGGTCGGCGACGAGCAGCGCTACACCTTCGGCACTCGCCTGTTCGGCCGCTATCAAGCGCTTGACTGGAGCTGGAACCTGGCTGGCCAGCGGGGCCACCTGGGCAGCGCATCGATCCGCGCCTGGGCGCTGTCGAGTGACAGTGGCTATACCTTCGCCCACCCCTGGCAACCGCGCCTGGGGCTGCGCGTCGATGCTGCCAGCGGCGATGGCGAGCCTGGCGATGGCAAGGTCGGTACCTTCGACCCGCTGTTCCCGCGCAACGGCGTGTATGGCGAAGCCAGCCTGACCACCCTGAGCAACTTGATCGTGGTCGGGCCCACGTTCGGTTTTTCGCCGTCGCGCACGGTGCGTTTCGAGCCGGCCGTGCTGGCGGTGTGGAAGCAACGCGAAGAGGACGGGGTGTACATGCCGGGCATGAGCATGCTGGCCAACACCCGAGGAACCGGGCGCCATGTCGGCACCATCTACCGGGCCAACGCCCGTTGGTTGGCCACACCCAATCTCACGCTGGACCTGGACCTCAAGTACTACGACGTTGGCGCTGGCATCAAGGAGGCGGGCGGCGAAGATTCTTCGATCGTTTCCTTGCGTGCCACATTCAGGCTTTGACTTCACGACCCATAACAACAACAGGGGCCACACATGAGTCATTCATCCAAAGCTGCAAGCAAGCCGGTGCTCACCATCGGCCTGTGTTTTTTGGTGGCGTTGCTTGAGGGCCTGGACCTTCAGGCCACCGGCGTCGCCGCACCGCACATGGCCAAGGAATTCGCGCTGACCTCGGCGATGCTCGGCTGGGTATTCAGCGCCGGGTTGCTCGGGCTGTTGCCGGGCGCGTTCATTGGCGGCTGGCTGGCCGACAGGCTGGGCCGAAAAGCGGTGTTGATCGTCGCGGTATTGCTGTTCGGTGGTTTTTCGCTTGGCACTGCGCATGCCGACAGCTACAGCACGCTGTTGATCGCACGGCTGGTGACAGGGTTGGGGCTTGGTGCAGCGCTGCCCATCCTGATCGCCCTGGCCAGCGAGGCGGCGCCGGAGCACCTGCGCAGTACGGCGGTGAGTGTGACCTACTGCGGCGTGCCGCTGGGTGGGGCGATCGCTTCGGTGATCGGCATGGCCGGGTTGGGTGAAGACTGGCGAGTGGTGTTCTACGTGGGCGGTATTGCGCCGATCATGATTGCCCTGGTGCTGATGCTGTGGCTGAAAGAGTCCCAGGCGTTTCGCGCCCGGCCTGCTGCCAGCGCGGGTGATGCGGGGTTGCTGACCCAGCTGTTCGGGCCGGGGCAGGTCAGCCGCACGCTGCTGCTCTGGCTGGCGTGCTTCTTCACCCTGACTGTGCTGTACATGCTCCTGAACTGGTTGCCGTCGTTGTTGATGGGCCAGGGTTACAGCCGGCCGCAGGCGGGTGCGGTGCAGATCCTGTTCAACCTTGGCGGCGCAGCAGGCTCGTTCCTGACCGGGCGCATGATGGACCGCGGGCATGCCGGGCGTGCGGTGTTCATCGCCTACGCCGGGATGCTGGCCTCACTGGCTGGGCTGGGGCTGTCGAGCAGTTTTGCGCTGATGCTGGTGGCGGGCTTTACCGCCGGTTATTGCGCCATTGGTGGGCAACTGGTGCTGTATGCCTTGGCACCCACGCTGTACCCCACCCACGTGCGCGCCACAGGCGTTGGTGCGTCTGTGGCCGTGGGCCGGCTGGGCTCGATGGCCGGGCCATTGGCTGCCGGGCAAATCCTGGCGGCGGGGGCGGGGGTAGGGGGCTTGCTGCTGGCGGCCTCACCCGGCCTGGTGGTGGCCGCGTTGGCAGCGCGCGCGTTGCTGGGGCAGCGTAAACGCGCAGTTCTGCCTGCTGCGGCGCAGAACGCCGCGCCGTAGGCCTGCCTGTAGTGCAGGGGGCCGCTTTGCGGCCCATCGCAGGCAAGCCACACACAGGGGGCGCATCAGGGCTGATAGGTGTTTGTCACAAGAT
>NZ_AEWE02000008.1:20254-71905 GCF_000190455.2 Pseudomonas sp. TJI-51 | reverse complement strand
GACGTCCGAGTTGAACACAGACTTTCCTGTGTGACGACATGAGGTGAAAGATCATGGCTAACAACCAAACCAATCGTGGCCATCAAGGTGGTACTGCTCAGAACAATCCTGGCAATTTTGCCAATGATCGCGAGAAAGCGTCGGAGGCAGGTCGCAAAGGCGGGCAGAGCTCAGGCGGCAACTTTGCCAACGACCGTGAGCGTGCCTCCGAGGCGGGCCGTAAAGGCGGGCAAAACAGCCACGGCGGCGGTCGCGGTAGTGAAAACCGGTAACTTGAAATGAGCCTGGCCGGGGTGCATGGCACTCTGGCCACTTTTTGAGAAAATGAAAGCGGTCTCAAGAAGACAGCGAAATGGGCAACAAGGGTTTGCCTCTCGCTCGAAGACGACCACCAACGAACACCAGCGCTAATGACGCTGCCGCTAGCAACAGGCTCACCCCTAGCATCTCGCTAGTGAGGTTGTGAAACCCTGAAACCGCAACGCCGATTATGGCTAACATTCCTGAAAGCCCAGCGTAACCTACCGCAGTCATCAGCCATCCCCAGTTACGCATACCCTACTCCTCCAATGATGATGCCAGGTCTCGAATCAGCCTGATTACGACCATACGCATTTGGCTAAGTGCCATCGGTGTGTGCAGGCGCGCCTAGAGTTTGAAGCGTACATGGATACAACTTTTACTATCCTGCCGATCAACCTCCACTGCCGCGCTACCGTAACCGGAATAGCTTTTGACCAATCGCATGCCAAGCCCTGTACCTGTCGGCTTAGGATAATTATCAGGGAAGCCGTCGCCCTCATCCCTGACGGTGAGTAGCGCATGGTCGCCGGCATGCTTGACGGCCACCTCAATGTCGCCCTTGCCATACTTGAGGGCATTCGTGATCAGTTCAGAAATCACCAGTCCCAAGGGCGCCATTCTTTCTGGAGGCAATACGAAGTCGTCAGCCTCCAGCGCAATTTTCCGGTCAGCCAAAGCCCTGCCCAGATCCCCCAGCAGAGCAGTGAGGTAGTCACGAGCACGAAGTTCTTGTTCTTCGGCAGCTTGGTACAGCCGCTCGTGAACCGTGGCAATGGTCACCACTCGGCCTGCGGCGGTTTCAAGTTGCAATTTGACCGCTGCATCAGGCGTGAGATTGGCCTGCAGCAAGAGTAGTGTGTTTACCAGGTGAAGGCTGTTCTTGACGCGATGGTGGATCTCTTCGAGATAGAGGTCGCTTCGGTTTTGCTTGCTATTCTGGGCCTCGATGAGCGACAGCAATTGAGCTTCATATTGATGACGCTCGGTGATATCTCGCGATACGGCAATCATTCGCTCGACCTTGCCGTCCACTCCGAGGATCGGCGCCACCGTCACGTCCCACCATTTTGGATCATCTGCAGAGATGGGGTGATAGGCCTCGAATCGAGCGGTTTCCCCGCTGCTGACCTTTCCCATAGCCTCGCAAACAAGTGAGCGAGACTCCTCGGGCCACAAGTCTTGCCACCTCTGGCCTTTTACATCCGCCAGCTGGGTAGCCAGGAAGAGTAGCCCGGTTTCGTTCATGAACTCGATCTCGCCACTTGAAGTCAGGATCTCGACCCAGTCGGGACTAGCGTTCAGAAGTGTTTCCGAATACGGATCGGGAAGAGGGATATCTGCTCCCGCAGATAGTCGCTCAAGGGCCATGGAAATGACGTTCGAGATACCCTCCAAAAATACGAGATCGCTCTCTACAAAATCGTCCCCGTCACTGCTATCGGCTTCGAGAACGCCGAAGGGGCTAAGTACGCCCCGGATCGGGACGTTGATAGCCCGTTCGATTCCGTATTTCTTCAGCAGCTCCGGTGTTCGGAACCGGTGCTCCATGCCCAGATGGTTCGAGAGCACTGGCCTGTACGTTGCCAATGCATAGCCTGCCGGGCTTGCTTCATCGGCACCCACGGTAGCCTGACCGATGTCAGAAGCGTCCCAGCCCACACCGTGTGACAAAATGAAGCCTTCCCCCTCCTCTGCCGGCTGCAGCACCTTGGCGAAGCGAGTGCTCATCCCTTCAGCGACGACTTCACAGGCATGGGTCAGCAACAGATCCAGGTCAGTCAGCTTCAAGGATATGACGCCGAATTCCACCACCAGTTCATGTTGGCGGTGCAGACGCACGTGTGTCTTCTTCAAGGCGGCTCGGATGGTTTCGTCAGCTGGCAGCTGCTGCATAGTCTTCCCTTCAGATTGACAATATATGCCCCGGAAACCGGGCAGACCGTGAAGGCGGTTCGCTTGACGCCCTCCTACGATAGCCGCTAATCGCATGCGACGCTTGGCGCACCACTCATCGCTTCGGAGCAACATCAAATGGCCGGGAGGCCCTAACGCATACCAGAAGCGAGCTAACGACGCATGACCAAAACCATTTTGATCGTGGAAGACGACGAGCTACTCAGAGATCTCACCGCAGAGAGCCTCTCGTCACTTTACGCGGTAACCGTTACGTTCACGGCAAATGCTGACGAGGCGCTTCACCACCTTTCGCATGAAGAAACCCCTGCATTGGTAATGACCGATATCCACATGCCTGGCCGCATGGACGGATTAGGCCTGGCGCACGTAATTTGGCGCAGGTGGCCTACCCTACCCGTGATTTTGACGTCAGGACACGCAATCATCGATACCCACTTACTTCCGGTGAGGGCGGCATTCCTGCCCAAACCGTGGGGGATTACCGATCTGGCCTCGCTGATTAACAAGCTCGTAACCCTGCCCGCCATAGAGGCTTAAGCAAACCATGGGGGCGCAGATGCCTAATCACTCACTCGCCTGTGCCTACGGAAGCAGCGCTGAGTGCCTTACATATTGCGTCTGCTAGCTGATCAATCGACCATGGCTTGAACAGGTAGATCACAGGCGGGGTCACCTGCGACGCGTCCAGTTGATAGCCCGAGGTCAGAATCGCTGGCAGCCCAGGCCACCTCTCATGGGCCATGGAGATGAATTCCATTCCCTGAATGCTTCCAGGTACGCCGTGATCCACAACGATCAGCGAACATTCATCTTTAAGGCTCATCATGCTGATCAAGGCATCTTCGGCGTTATCGAATGCAGCGCAGGCGGCGCCCAATTCGCTAAGAATTTCCACCAGCAAGGTTCGAAGCGTCGGATCGTCTTCTATGACGATCACTGTCTTCCCTGACAGCGACAAACCCTTGATGTCGAGCCTCATCAGCTACTCCAGTCCATAGTCCAATCACCGAGTGTTTCACTCATGTGTCCGCACGTCGATGGGGGCTATAGGCCACCCAGCGCTCAGCGGCCTACCAATGTCGTCAAATGGGCCCGGCCTTCGCGCAGGAATATCTCCACCGTTTTAAGGCCTATACCCTCAAATTCCATTAGCCAGCGTACAAAACCCTCAATGCCTGTGGCTCCTTGCAGTGCTTCAAGTTGGGCAGCCAGTTCCACCTCAACCTTGTTGGCAAGGGCATGTAACCGTCGGGCGGTGGATTCGTCGTATCGTGTGTACCCGGCCTGACCGAGTAACCTGACAAGTGCCGAATGAGAGGTTTGAAAAAGCTTCTGCGGCGTATTCAGCCCCTGCTCATGGACAAGGATTCGGTATGCCTTCACAGTCACGGTTGAGCGGATGGGCTTGCCCATGAGAAAACTGGCCAGCAACCATCTGAACAGGCCAAGGTCATCCGCGACCTCTATGCCGAGGTCACGGGCAGTTACGTCCTTCAACCTTTGCTACGACGCGGGTCATCTGAGCGGGGGTAGGTACGCTCTTCTTCGATGGTACCGTCGGCCTTGTGGATTTTCACCGAGGCGGTTTTGCCCTCGAAGAACTCAGACAATGAGCTCACCAGTTCCTGCTTGGTGGTACTGCGTTTCGAAGCCCGTTCAGCTCCAGCCTTCTTGAGCTCCCAACCTTCTGCAGTCGGGCTTACGTGGTAGTTGTCCATCGTTCTACTCCTTCTGTTTCATGCCGATCCGCTGTCTCATCTCTGACGTGATGAGCTGCTTCGTACTGGCCAGTTCCGCCCAAGGATCATCACCGCCGAGCTCATCCAGACGCTCCTGGAGGTTGGTGATGTTCCACCTCGCTGCGGACTTGAGCTCGGCGACCTCCTCTCGGTAAATCGGGACAGATACAGGTAGCCCTTCACGAGCCCTGGCCGCATAGACATTGACCGTCGTAGCGCCTTTAGCGTTTCGCAAATAGTCGATGAAGATTTTGCCGATGCGATTTTTCGGGCCGAGCACAGCCGAAAACCGATCTGGAATGAGCTTGGCGATGTATTTCACCACCGCCTGGCTGAACGACTTCACCTCTTCCCATGAAGCCTTCGGAGTAAGCGGCACCATGATGTGGATACCCTTCCCTCCGCTGGTCTTCAGGAAGGACTGCAGGCCTAGTTCATCCAGCACCACCAGGGTGAGTTGTGTGGCCTCGACCATCGCCCTCCAAGGCAAAGCAGGATCTGGGTCGAGATCGAGGACGAAGCGATCAGGCTGATCAATGCGAGCGGTTGTGCCGTTCCAGGAGTGCAGCTCAATGGTGCTCATCTGCACCGCCCCGACCAGAGCTTCGACGCTGTTGATCACCATGCCGGCTTTGCCTGCCTCAGCCTTCGGCACGGTCGTGATGTTGGGTATCGCTAGGCGATCAGCATTCTTCTGGAAGAACAGCTCACCTGTGATGCCTTCAGGCGCTCGCACGAGCGCAATGGGACGATCTTTCAGGTGCGGCAAGAGCCAAGGTGAGACCTGGGCATAGTATTCCGCCAGCTCACGCTTTGTGAGGCCGCTGCTGGGATCGATGACGCGCTCGGGGTGCGTGATCTTAACCTTACTGCTTGTTGGTTTGGTCGCCTCCGCTTTGGCGGATGTCGCTTTTTTCGGCGCGGGCGCCGGCTTCTCTTCCGTGATGTCCTTAGCGGGCTTGTCAGTGCGGATGCCATGGAAGACGGCATGTCGCACCACACCATCCGAGGTGATCTCAGCAAACATGACCTCAGCCAGGAGCTCAGGCTTCAACCAATGGATGCCCTTGGCGTCGACACCCTTTGGCGGATGCGCCACCGGCACCTTTTTCTGCTCCAAAGGCAGCAGCTTCTTCAAGATGGTGGCGAGGGTCGACTCGGTGAATCCAGTGCCGACCTTGCCGGCGTACCGAAGCTCTCCGCTGTCCTTATTAGTCAGGGCCAGCACCAATGCTCCAAAGCCACTGCGAGCACCTTTCGGATCGGTGAAGCCAACGATCACGAATTCCTGGCGATGTTTGCACTTGAGCTTAATCCACGAATCGCTGCGCCTTGATACATAGGGGCTACCCGAGCGTTTCCCAATCAGCCCCTCCATCTTCATCTGGCACGCGCTGTTCATAAGCGCATCCACGTCTTCGGTGAAGTCGTCCGAGAACCGAAGCAAGGGATGTTCATTGCTTTCCATGACCTGTTTGAGAGCGGCTCTTCGCTGCTCCACAGGCACCAGGCGCAAGTCGGCGCCGTTGAGGTACGGGAGGTCAAACAGGTAGTAGATGATGCCTTGGCTCTTGCCTGCGTCGAACGCGTTCTGCAGCAGCTGAAAATCGGGGACACCTTCAGCGTTAGGGACAACGATTTCGCCATCCAGCCAGGCGCTCTCCAAGCCCAACTCTTTGATAGCTGCGGCCTGCTTCGACAGCTTGTCAGTCCAGTCATGTCCATTTCGAGTGAACAGGCGCACTTCGTCACCCTCGACTCGGCAGAGCATGCGATAGCCATCGAACTTGATTTCGAAGCGCCACTCATTGCCCTGCGGACTCGACTCGACGAGCGTGGCCAACTGCGGTGCTAGCTTCTCTGGGAGGTCTGCCGGTACTGCATGAGCCGTTCGGAGCGGCTCGGCTTTATCTGGTGACTCACTCGGAGTTGAGGATTTAGGCTTGCCTCGTTTCTTGGGAATGACGGTTCGGTCGCTGAGCACGCTGTTCGGCTGCTCCGACACGACATCGTAATCAGCGATCGGTCTGGCCGACTCGTCTTGGTGTTTGATGAGAAACCACTGCTCCTGCTTGCCTTCGATATTGGTTCGAACCAGATTCCACAGGCCTGATAGCTTCTCGCCCTGCAGTTCGAACTTGAGTCGGCCTTTGCGGTAGGCCTCGTCCGGATCACCTTGAGGGATCCAGATCCCACGATCCCACACGATTACCTCCCCGGCGCCGTAATGCCCTTTAGGGATGGTGCCTTCGAAGCTTGCATAATCGAGCGGGTGGTCTTCAACGTGAACCGAAAGACGCTTCACCTTCGGATCGAAGCAGGGCCCTTTCGGTATGGCCCAGCTCTTGAGCGTGCCGTTGAGCTCAAGTCGGAAATCGTAGTGGAGCCTGGTGGCGTCGTGCTTTTGTACGCAAAACTGCAGGGCCTGGGGTTCGGTGCGTTTGCCTCGCCTTGCTGGCTTCGATGAGCCTGACGGCTCCGGCGAAGCGGCGAAGTCGCGCATTTGATTGTACTTCTCTAAGCCCTGAACCTTGTCCGAACCACCTGCGACTTGGCTCGCTTGGCCGCTAAGCTTTTCCACCAGCGCCTCGAGCGAAATACCACGCTGCTTAGCCTCAGCCTCCAGCGTCTGCAAAACCAAAGTATCTCGCAGCTCCTGCAAGGACTCACCGGCCTCCAGAGCATTCGCCTCTGACAACATTTGTAGCTGCTCAACCGCTTCCGGATGGTCGACGCTAAAAGCTAGGAAAGCCAAGGTGATGTCATCCATGGAACGATCCTCCAAGTAGCAGCACCTTGAGTCTAGTAGCTGAATTCCCCTTTGATTTATCAGCTATCTTGGCGGTTCAGCGGCTGAAGAAACTTCTCTAGGGGAGGGTGACGGTTATCAATTGCCTTTGGTAGATGGTGATCTTGCTTCACCTGTTGTCGATCACAAAAATGGCAAATCAGCCAAAATCTCGCCATCTATGTCGAGGGGAGGAACGATTTGATAGCACTTCGATTCAGATAGGTAGCTAACAATAACCATCGTGGATTATCTGCATGAAGCATTTATTTTTCGGCACCCTTCTCACTATGGCCGCCTTTGCTACCTCCGCCGCTGAGCTATCAGGCTCCTTGGGCGCAACCAGTCAAGGTGGTCTCACCGCCAGAGTCGGGTTGGGAGTCGAGTGGGAGAAAAGCTGGCTTCGATCTGATACCGGCAGGCTGACAGGATACTGGGATGCCGGATACACCTATTGGGAAGCTGGCGATGCGGCAGGCAGCGCCCACTCGCTGTCCTTCTCTCCAGTGTTCGTTTACGAGTTCGCCGGAGGGGAAATCAAACCCTTCATCGAGGCAGGCATTGGGCTCGCGTTTTTCTCCAATACAAAGGTCGGCGATCAGAACCTTGGCTCAGCCTTCAACTTTGAAGACCGGATCGGGGTAGGTTTGAAAATTGGTGATAAGCAGCGAGTAGGGATAAGGGCGGTTCATTACTCCAACGCAGGCATCAAGCAGCCGAACGATGGCATCGAGTCATTCGCCTTGTTCTACAGCCATCAGATTTGATGTCGCAGGGCTGGTACTCCTGGCTAAATAGCGCATCATGGGATGCCTAGTCGTCGAGGCGAGATAGTGAATAAGCACAGCTAAATGAGCCTACGTTGTTCATGCCCACGGGGCGAAGCGAAAAAAATGCCCCGGCAGTACCTCACCGGGGCCAAGTTCCATATGCAACCTTTAATGGCTCCGTGCCGTTTCCAGCTCGGCTCGCAGCGAATCCACTGCCGCGACGATCACTCGCGCTGTGGCTAGCACTTTCGCGCCTGCAGGACTGAGCAGCGTTCGCCGTGATGCACTAACGAACAACTCGACGCCCAGTTCTGCCTCCAGCGCGTTCAGATGCTTGGTGACAGCCGGCTGACCAATGCCGAGCTGTGCCGCAGCGGCGCTCACTGTTCCCAGGTCAACAGTCGCCAGAAAGCTTTCCAGCTTGGTGACGTTCATGTGTTTCACCAGGCCTACAGGTCGAGCACGAGAAGCTTGGACTTCGCACGCGAAACGCACGCCGTCAGACAGCTACCTTTTTCGGAGTCGTCGAGGATGTAGTCCTGATGGTCGACTTCTCCTTCCAGATAACGAATCTTGCAGGTGCCACACAGCCCCGACTGGCATGAAGTCTCGACTGGGTAACCCGCATCCTGGAGCACCTGCGCGAGATTCTCGTGGGCCTGGACGACGATCTCTTCGCCAGTGCTGGCTATGCGAGCGACGAACGAACCATTGCTCTGCTCCGCGCTTGCCGGCTCAGGTGCTTTCACGGGTGCCTTGAAGTGCTCAAAGTGAACTGTGCCAGCAGGCCAATGAGCAGCGGCTTCCTTGCACGCGTTCATGAAGCCTGCAGGCCCGCAGTAATACACGTGGCAACCTTCGGGGGCGTCTTTCAGGAATGACTGTAGGTCGAAGCTCTTGGAGGGATCCCCGCCATCGAAATGAAGGACGACCTTTCCTTCCCCGATCAGCTCTTCCATCTCCTCTGAAAACGCAGCGAATTCGGGGCCTTTGCAACAGTAGTGGAGCTCATACTCCTGCTTCGCCGACTCCAGTGCATGCATCATCGATTTCATGGGCGTGACGCCGATGCCACCGGCCAAGAGGATGGACTTGCGAGCTTCCTTGCTCAGCATGAAGTTGTTACGCGGCACACTGACCCTCACGGTTTCGCCGACATGCAGCTGATGAACCGCGATGGAGCCGCCAGTCCCTCGCTCATCACGCAGTACACCAATCACGTAGCGATGAGGCTCGGCGGGCGAATTGCTCAGCGAATATTGCCTGACCATTCCATTGGGCAGATGGATGTCGATGTGTGAGCCGGCTGTAAATGGTGGAAGCGCACCACCATTTGGATCAACGAGCTCGTATGAGTTGATCCCCTGGGCTTCGCGGGTAACGCGACGGATCAACAGTTCCAGCAACGCTGGGTTGGGATTTGCTAAAGATGTCATCGTCATCACCTCTCACCAAGGCACGGGAGCCCCAGATAGCCCAGGGCCCGCGCTTTCTTCTTATTGTTCTTTGAAGCTCTGTTCCAACTGCTCGAACCGTGCCGTGACGAAATCCGCACGCTCCTTGCCCTTGAGCTTGTCAGCTTCGGTGAGGATGGCCACTGCCTCCCTTGCGAGCTTGCGGCGATTGATAACCTCTTGTTCCGGAGTCGCGGCTCTGGGCATGTTGAACACGTTGCCGGTGCAGTAGCTGTTCGGCTCACCGCCCATGTCACGCAGCCACTGGGCGAAACCAGCTGCCGCAGCTTGCGGGTTGGTGCCCCGGATGCCATCGCGCAGCATTTTGCGGAACGCATACAGGCCGGCGTCGAACTTGGTCGGGTTCTCCAGCGAGTGCACCGCAATTGGACGTTGGCTGATGATGGCCTCGTAGTCCCCTGGAGCGTACTGAGCTTCCTTGTAATTGTGACGTTCACGGTGGTTGGACGGAATCGGTGGAATGTCTTCGAGCTTGTATTTGCCGAAGCGCTCTGGACGACGCATGGCCACCTGGCCTTCCAAGAAGTCGATGGTCTCGTACCCGACCATGCTCTTGTCACCGACGCCACGGGTGTCGATGCCTGGGCCCATGACGCGCCAACCAATCATCTTGGAGTTTTCGTCATCCACAGGGACAGTCCAGCGGACGATGTGGAAGCGGCTGAACAGCTTCTTCGCCGAACCGTCTTCCGACGTGTAGGCATGCAGGCTGAGGTTCGGCAGCACCTGGTGCTGAATGCGCAGGAACATGCGGTCGTCATTCACGCGACGAGCGCCGGCACAAGCCAGACTACGACCCTGGTGAACCGGGATGAACTGCATGTCCGGAGCGACTTCCATCGAGGCGGCGCCGACTTCGTCGAAAGTGGTGCCCTGGAACTGACCGCCCACAACGTTTTTCGCAGAGTGCAGGGCCGTGGGGTGGAAGTTGTCAGCCGCGTTGTCCTGCACCTGCAGCCAGTTGCAGTGCTGGAAGTTGCTGTATGGAACCAGCTCGTCGCCTTCCATCACAGTGAAATTCTGCTCCCATTCTGGGAACGGTGGCTCTTCATCAGGCGGGCCCATGTAGGCGAACACCAACCCGTGACGCTCGAACGCCTTATAGGCACCCTGGCGGATAGAGCAGGCATATTTCTCGCCTTCCTTTTCCTCGCCGGCAGGGAACGGGACATGGAGGCAGGCACCATCCACATCGAAGACCATACCGTGATAGCAGCACTTGATGCCCTTCTCCTGAATGGCACCGTACTCCAGCGAAGCACCACGGTGGCAGCAGTGGGCATGCAGCACACCTACTTGGCCGCTACCGTCGCGAAATGCCACCAACTCTTCGCCCATGATCTTCAGGAAGCGAGGCGTATCGGTGAGCTCCAACGACATGCAGACCGGGTGCCAGAAGCGACGCAGGTACTCGCCAGCTGGCGTGCCGGGGCCGGTTTCGGTCAGCTCTGGGTCATGGTTCGGAGTGTTGTTGGTGTAGTAGCCACCGTAAGCGATCAGCTTCTTGGGAACGGCAGCGCCGTTGCCGCCTGCACCACGTTGATCATCATGCTTATCAAATTTCTCAGTCATTTTCATTGCCTCAGGCTTATTGTTAGATACGGGATACGGTATTCGTACTCTGTATACATATTGTTCGAACGCAATGTTGCTACGGGTACTGCTTGTGTTTCTTGGGGTATCAGTTGATGGATTTGTCGACCAGAGCGCCTGCCTGGATCCACGGCATCATGCCGCGCAGGCGCTCACCGACCACTTCGATCTGGTGACGTTGCAGCAGGCTACGCCGGGCAGTGAGCGTGGGATTGCCTGCCTTGTTTTCCAGGATGAAGTCCTTGGCGTATTCGCCATTTTGAATACTGGTGAGCAGTTCACGCATTCTGTCCTTGGTCTCAGCCGGCACGATCCTCGGCCCGCTGACGTACTCGCCGAATTCGGCGTTGTTGGAGATGCTGTAGTTCATGTTGCCGATGCCGCCTTCATAGATCAGGTCGACGATCAGCTTGAGTTCGTGCAGGCATTCGAAATAGGCGAGCTCAGGCGAATAGCCGCCTTCCACCAATGTTTCGAAACCGAGCTTGATCAACTCGACGGTGCCACCGCAGAGCACGGCTTGCTCACCAAAGAGGTCAGTCTCGGTCTCCTCGCGGAAGTTGGTTTCGATGATGCCGGCCTTGCCGCAACCAATGGCAGAGGCGTAGGCCAGGGCCAGTTCGACTGCATGGCCGGAGGTGTTCTGCTCCACGGCGATCAGTGCCGGGACACCATGGCCTGCTTGATAAGTCGAACGCACGGTGTGACCGGGCGCTTTAGGCGCGATCATGATCACATCAAGGTCGGCGCGAGGCTTTACCTGACCGTAGTGAATGTTGAAACCGTGGGCGAAGGCCAGGGTGGCGTTGCGGCGCAGATGCGGCTCGACGTCGCTGCGGTAGACATCCGCGATCAGCTCATCAGGAATCAGCATCATGACCAGGTCTGCCTGGGCAACGGCCTCAGCAACAGTGCTCACCGCGAGACCGGCATTCAGCGCCTTCTTCGACGACGCCGAACCCTGACGCAAACCGACGATGACATCAATGCCACTGTCACGGAGGTTCTGGGCGTGAGCATGCCCCTGAGCGCCATAGCCGATGATCGCCACGCAGAGCCCCTGCAGCAGGCTCAAATCAGCATCTTTATCGTAGAACAGCTTCATGTCAGTCAGACCTTCTTGTTTTTGTGTTCGGGATTTCGTGCTCTGTACTCTGTATACAGAGTTCACAGTCTTGACCTACACTGAACGGGAGTCAAGGAAAATTTGAATGACACGGGAGAAAGTGGACAATGCAGCTTTCAGTGGGGGAAGCCGATCTTCGGCGAGGTCTATCAATGACAAGCACGCTCAAGCGTATCCAGTCGCGCACGGACTACGTGGATGAGGTTTACAAGGCTCTGCTCGATGCCATCAGCGACGGCTCGCTGGCACCCGGCGCACGCCTGACGCAGGAAGAAATCGCCGAGCAGATGAACATCTCCCGGTCACCTGTGCTGCAGGCGCTGAGGTTGCTCAAGAAGGATGGCCTTGTTCAGGATGCTCCAGGGCGAGGCCTGCTGGTGACCCCCTTGACGACGGACTCGATTCGTAACCTCTACCAGATTCGAGGAGCACTAGATAACCTCGCAGCGAAAATGGCTGCAGAGCAGAAATTTCAGATGGATCAAACGTTGATCAAACGAGGCCGCAAAGCCTCGCAGGGCAGAGATATCAAGGCAATGATTGATGCTGACATGGCGTTTCATACGGCAATTTACGAAGCTTCTGGCAATCCGCTGATAGCTCAAAGCGCCCAGGTCTACTGGGTACACTTGCGCCGCGCCATGGGCGCTGTGCTGCAGTCATCAGAGCAGCGTGAGGCGATTTGGAACGAGCATGAGGCGATAGCGAAAGCTATTGCTGCCGGAGATGTAGTAGCCGCAGGCGAATTGACCGACGTACACACGACCCATGCTAGAAAAAACCTCCTTGAGCGCCTCAGCCACCTACTAATGGCATGACTGCAAAGGTGCCCAAGCTCTCGGGCACCAAGGTAGGTTTTCTAATGACGGGTCTATAGGGGTTCGAATACTGAGTTATAGCTCAGTCCTCGGGCCTGTCGGCTTCAGCCATTCCTACCTGCTTTACTCGATAGCAATCGCTCCGTCTGTATAGCTGTGCCCGCACACCGGATCCGTTGTGGAATGGTCTCCCATCTGGGGAATCCAACGCCTGCTTATTTTACAAAATGAGTCCCTAAAACTGATGATCTTGGCCTTCCATCTTTAATGGCACTGGGCTATCGTCCATGGAAACCTAAATCCATGAGTTGCAAAGGGACTGACCATGCGTTTGAGTAAGGTACGAGTTCAGAATTATCGAAGCATTATCGATACCGGCGAATTTGAGATCGAGCGGTTAAAAACGATTTTGGTTGGCCCAAACGAAGCAGGTAAAACTGCAATTCTACAAGCGATCCAGCAAATCAACGCACCAGAGGGTGTTAAAGGATTTAATCCACTTCGCGACTACCCAAGAGCAAACTACACACAGATTAGTCGAGGCGAGCTAAGCGCCGAAAACATCGAAGTAGTAAAAGCGACCTTTGCATTGGAAAAGACCGAATTAGATCACGCCCCCGAAAAAATCAAAGGACAGCCACTCAGCTACACTTTCACAAGGTACTTGGACAATAGCTGGCGGCACAGCTTAATTGGAGTCGCCACCCCCTATTTGAAAGACATCAAGAATGACCTGCTCCGGCTGGCTGCCCATCTGGATCGGGATATTGCAGAGGGCTCGCCTAAGGCCCGAACAGAAGCACTCAACAAATTAATCAATAACGTGTCTCAGTTCAGGTACTTATGGTCTGTGGCCGAGATCTTGAAGCCGTGGCTTGACGAGATGCTACCCTACGTAGATGAGGACAACGAAAAAGAGGTTGCCCGCTGGGAAAGCATCGTCACCGCCCTGGATGATGATGTAGAGATTAACAAATTCCGCTTACACCTCCAGAAAAACCGCCCAGTTTTTGTGCTTTACAGCAACTACTTCCGCGTTAAACCGATCATCCACCTGGGAAATCTAGCTAAACGGCTGGAAACCAATAACTTAGATGACGAAGCCTATGACTACGGCAATGTCTGCTTGCTAAAGCTACTTGGATTCACAGCCCAAGAGCTCTCTGACCTCGGCAAAGCATCTGACCCCAGCCATACCACTACTGACCTTGAAGCTTACCGGGCAAAACTTGATCAGCGGGGGTATGAACTGAATGCCGCGAGCGTAGAACTGACCCAGCAAATCGTTAAGGTATGGAATCCTGATGATACAAAAGCCGAGGCCAGTAGACTTAAGCTGAATGCAGATGGCCAGTACCTGAAGGTTGTAGTAGAGGACAATATCGGAGTAGAGGTGGAGCTCGACCAACGTTCCGAGGGCTTCCAATGGCTGGTCTCGTTCTTCATTGTATTCTTTGCGGAAGCGAAGGGTAAACACAAGAACACCGTCCTACTCTTGGACGAGCCTGGCGTGAGCCTTCATGCGCTGAAACAGAGAGAATTTAGAAAAACCATTTCGTTGCTCGCCGATGAAAACCAGACGATATACTCAACTCACTCCCCGTTCCTGGTTGGCCCGGACGAACTCGACTTAGTAAGAGTGGTAGAGCTGACAGATAGAGCTGTCGGCACTCAGGTTCACACAACTGTTTCCTCCAGCGATCCTGCGGCCCTGCTGCCGCTACAAGAAGCGCTAGGTTATGACTTAGCTCAAAGTCTTTTTGCTAGCCAAAGGAACCTAATTCTTGAGGGGCTCACAGATTACTGGTACGTCGAAGCGATTGCCAATCTGCTCAAGGAGGGCGGAAAAGCGGCTCTGCATGACAAGATCTCGCTAGTGCCAGCTAATACCGCGAGCAAGATCGTATACTTCGCAACCATCCTAACCTCACATAACCTTAAAGTGGCGGCGCTGCTCGATTCAGACAATGCGGGGGATCAGGCTGCCCGTCAGGAAACGTTGGTACATCGCCTTGGCAGTAAAAGGATTCTCCGAACGTCAGACTACGCAGTACCCAAGATCGAACATGCAGAGATCGAGGACTTATTGCGAGAGACATTGCCAGCGGTCGCTAAAACCGACCTCAATTGGGACATTGACAGTGCCTTGGCTAAAGCTTCCGACAAACCCATCATTGACGTTTTCCAGAGAACAATCGGCAAGGACTTTTCCAAATACAAGCTGGCAAAAGCCTTCCTAAAATGGTCGCGCGACAACTCTTTATCTGACCTGGCACCACATGAGATCGAAGGCTGTACAAACCTCATAACCGCTATCAACGCTGCGCTCAAATAACCACGGATAACAAAGGGCGCCCGTCGACCGGGTGCCCTTGGCAAAGTAGTTATCGATTGACGATGGACTTCGGCATGATGAGGCAGATGAACGCCGCGAAAATCAGCGAGCCTGCGATGCAGTACAGCGCCAGGTCAGTGGATGAGGTGACATCTTTCACCCAGCCGATCATGTAGGGGCTGATGAAGCCAGCCAGGTTACCGACCGAGTTGATCATGGCGATACCCGCCGCAGCCGCAGCACCACCCAAAAATGCGGGAGGCAGGCACCAGAACTGGCAAAGCCCGGTCATGATTCCCATGGTTGCCAACGACAGGAAGACAAGCGAAACCGCAGGGTTACCCGACGTCAGGGTGCTGAGCACCAGTCCTGTCGCGCCGAGCACTGCCGGCACAGCGGCATGCCAACGACGCTCCTTGCTGCGGTCAGCGCTACGACCGGTGAAGATCATCGCTGCGGTAGCGAACGCATAAGGGATGGTGGTGAGCAGCGACACTGTGGAGGCTTCCTGAATGCCCGAGCTTTTGATCAGTGATGGCAGCCAGAAGCTGACACCGTATAGCCCCATCATGAAGCCGAAGTAGCCTGAGCTCAGCACCCATACCCGCTTGTTGCGGAATGCGCCGAACACCGAGTGCACTTCCTTCGTCCCACCCTCTTTCTCCAAGTTACGCTTCAGCGTTTCTTTCTCGCTCGCAGACAGCCACTTGGCATCGTCGATCTTGTCCTGCAGGTAGAACAGCACGACGACACCCGCAATGATCGATGGCAGCGCCTCCAGGAAGAACAGCCATTGCCAAGCCGAGTGCCCCATCAAACCATGCGTAGAAGCCATGATCCATCCAGACAGAGGGCCACCAATGACGCCCGCCATCGGTATGCCGGTCATGAACATTGCGGTGATCTTGCCCCTGCGGGACGGCGGGAACCAGTAGGTCAGATACAGAATGATGCCGGGGAAGAAGCCAGCTTCTGCTAGCCCGAGCAGGAAGCGCAACACGTAAAATTGCGTCGGCGTTTGAACGAAGATCATGCTGGCCGAAAGGATGCCCCAGCTGATCATGATCCGGGCGATCCAGCGTCTCGCACCTACCCGGTGCAGAATGATGTTGCTCGGAACTTCAAAGATGAAATAACCAAGAAAGAATATCCCGGCACCCAGACCATAAATTGTTTCACTGAACTTCAACTCATCTAACATTTGAAGTTTAGCGAAGCCAATATTCACTCGATCAAGGTAGGCAAACACATAGCAGATAAAGAGAAACGGAATAAGTCGCAAGGCCACACGGGTATACAATTGGGACTCAGCTGCTGAATCCTGGACGGCATAGGGTGCCTCTAGAGTATTAGACATGATGCCAATCTCCGAATGATTTTGTAGTTGTAGGCGTCGAATCGTGCAGCAGCGCCTTTCCAGGTTCGGCGCTGCTGCAGAGAGGGTCAGGAGAACATGTCCGGCTGTTCTGCCACGAGTTGGTCGTAGATGGGTTGGAAATGGAGCCAGCCAATGAAAGGGCTGCCCACGTTTTCACGGCTGTAACGGCAGCGCTCAGGCGATACCAGCTTCGGCGTGATGCCGCTGGCTTCGATCAGCAGTTGCTGCTGGCAGCACCGCTCCAGCGCAATGAACCAGAATGCGGCTTCGTCGATGCTATGCCGGCTGGCGGTGAGCAGGCCGTGGTTCTGGTGAATGGCCGCACGCACATCCTTGAAGTATTCGCTGACCGACTTGCCGGCCTTGGCCTCGACTGCAACGGCGCCGGCCTCTGCAGTGATGACGACGTGGTCTTCAAAGAAAACTGCCGCATCCTGGGTGATAGGCGGAAGTGGTCGCCCGGTTGCAGCCCACGCCCCACCATAGATCGTATGGGCATGGCACATCGCGACGATGTCAGGATGCGCTTCGTGAACGGCGGCGTGCAGAACGAAGCCGGCCCGGTTGATCGCGTAGGTGCCCTGTACCACCTTACCCTCGTGATCCGCGAGGATCAGATTGGACAGCTTGACCTGGGAGAAGTGGACGGCCATCGGGTTCGTCCAGTACAGCTCCGGGAATTCCGGGTCGCGTACTGTCAGGTGACCAGCGAAACCGTAATCGAGACTGTGTTTCGCGAATGCACGGCAGGCTGCAACGAGATGTTTCTTACGATACTGCCGCTCTTCTTCGTAACTTTTAAAGTCAGGAATTTCCGGAAAGATCAGACCCTGCTGTTCAGGTTGATAAACCGAAATGCGGCGCTTTCCGTTAGATGCTGGTTCAATCCGCAGCAAGGGATCCATAGTGCCAACCTCATCTTTTATTGTTTTTGGAGACCCATAGTTGACTTTAGGCGTATGGATTGACAAACGAAGGCTTTTCACCCAAGGTTGAATTAAATTTAGCCTAACCTAATAATAATGAGAAAGATTCCTAACTTCGCCGCAATCAAAGCATTTGAAGCTGCTGCGCGCCTGGAAAGCTTCGTTGCCGCCGCCGATGAGCTCCATCTATCCGCCTCGGCAGTTAGCCACCAGGTCAGAAAGCTGGAGGCCACTCTGGGCATGGAGCTGTTCAAACGTCAGCCTCGCTCGGTGGAGTTGACGATCCAGGGGCGGGCGCTTGCCCAGCGCTTGACCGTCGCGCTCGACGGCCTGGAGTCTGCACTTTCTATGTGGATGCCGAGCGCCGAGCAACTGCACCTGGCCGTTCATTGCTCGCCAAGCTTTGCTTCCAAATGGCTTTCACCACGCCTCGCTCGCCTCGTCAGTGAACCCAATCCGCTTCATATCCGCCTCACTTCCAGCGCCACGCCGCCTGAGCTCACTCGACACGAGGAGATCGACATTGCGATCACCTACGGGGCGCCGATCCAGCGGGTGGGCGTGATTGCCGAACCTCTGGGGTTGGAGACTATCGCCCCAATGAGCTCGAAGCAGTTCTTCGACGCTTCCCAGACGCTCGATCCGCACCTGCTTAAGCCTGGCTCACTTATCGACTCCCAACTGAGCCCAGTTCGTTGGAGCGACTGGTTCCGCCATGAAGGGGTTGCCGAACGCGCAGACTTGGGCGGTTTGTCGTTCGACCGTGCCGCGCTCGTCCTCTCTGCCGCAGCGGATGGGCTGGGTATTGCCCTGGAGTCTACCCGTCTGGCAGAGACAGAGTTGCGCCAAGGCTCTCTGGTCATACTGAATGGGCATCAGCCCCCCTTGCAGCAGGAGATGCATTTCCTCTGCTACCGTGGTTCGATGAAAGGGAGCCGCAAGATTGAGCGGTTCAAGGAATGGATCATGAACCAGATCCACGAAGCTTGATGCTCGCCCTTCACCGCCCCACTGTCAGCAGCAACGGCTAACCCTAGGCCCCTGCAGTACCCGTATTCATCCAGATCATCAGCCCGGTTAGGGTAGCCAGGGAACCCAGGGTGGAGATGAGGATGGTGCGGGAGATAAGCCCTGCCTCCCGACGATAGAATTCAGCCAGCATGAAGGGCCCAGTACCGGTGGGCAAGGCGCTGAGCAACAGCGCGGAATTGGCCCACATCGACTGCAGCGCGAAGACTTTGAACGCCAGGAACCAGGTCAGTAGCGGCTGTCCCACGAGCTTGATGGTGACCAGCGGCCAAGGGTTGCTCTTCCCTCCAGTCGACTTGACCGTTTTCTGGCCCAAGAACAGGCCAAGCGAAACGAGAGCACAAGGCGTGGTAGCCGTCGCGAGCATGTCGAGGAAGCTCATGACTGGGTGAGCCAGCGGAATACCTGTCATTGCCCAGACAGCCCCAGCGATGGGCGCAATCACCAGAGGGTTCTTGGACAGCGCCTTCGCTACGACCCCTACTGCTCTGCCGAGATGCCGCTCTTCCTGCAAGCCGATTTCGATGCAGATCACCGCAATGGCGAAGAGCAGGCACACAACGATGATGGTCGAGATGAGCGCCGGTTGAAGACCTGGATGGCCGAAGACAATCGCACACAGCGGAATGCCGATGTAGCCAGTGTTCGCATAGCCAGCGCTCAAGCCATCGATGCTTGAAGTGGCAAGGCTGTGGCCGGTGCACAACCGCCACACCAAAGTTGCGACGAAAATGGTCAGCGTGCCGGCACCGAAGGAAATGATGAAGCCTGGCTGCCAGATTTCAGCCCACGACGCGGTCGCGGTCACCTTGAACAGCAGTGCGGGTAGGCAGAGCCACACCACCATCTTGTTGATCTCGGAGGCGGCCTGGTCTCCAAGTCGGTTGGTCTTGCGGCAGATGAAGCCTGCCAGGATGAGGGCAAAGATTGGTAAAACGATTGCAAGGACGGTGTACATGACTTCCACGTTTGGAGGGGATTTTAGGCCTTCATAGATTAAAATCGCCGACCAATGCATTCCAATGACTATGAAGTAGCGAATCAATACCTCTGGAGCATCAATGATCGAACAACGCCACCTCCGCTACTTTCTGGCTCTGGCCGACCACCTGCACTACGGCAAAGCATCAGCGCAGGTAAACGTAGCGCAGCCATCGCTGAGTAGGCAGATTGCCGATCTTGAATCTCAGCTAGGCTGCCGGCTGTTCGCTCGCACCTCCCGGTCGGTGGAGCTCACCTCAGCAGGTTTCGAGTTTCAACGAAGCGCGCAGCTGGTCATACAGGCTATGGACTCGGCGATTCGCTCCACTCAAGCTGTTGCTCGGGGCGAGAAGGGAGAGTTGCGTATCGCGATTACGTCCATGATCGCCTGGTCAGGCCTACCCAAGATGATCAAGTCCTACGCTGCAAACGCTCCCGGTGTGAACCTTGAACTGAGCGAGCTGATACCTGGCGCCTTGATGAAAGCTGTCGAGACCGGAGAGTGCGATATTGGCCTGACCTTCAAAGCCACGGTTCAGCCACCGTATCAATATCGGGAATTGCAGCGTGAATCCCTGAGTATCGCGGTGCCGGCAGATCATCCGCTGGCACGCAAAAAGTCGGTAACAGTCCAAGACCTCATTGATGAGCCCTTCATCTTGAGTCCTCGCGACACCGCCTCCGCCCTGCACGACACAATCTTCAAACTATGTAGAGACAGTGGATTCGAACCTCGTGTGCGGATGCACACCCAGCTGCAAGGGACGATAGTCAATCTGGTTGGTGAAGGTCTCGGCGTCTCGATCATTCCGACGTCCATGTCGAAATCGAATCCAGACTCGGTTCGGTTCATTCCAATTACCAACGCACCCGAGATCACCCTGGGCATGGTCTGGAATATGGAGAACTCCAACCCATGCCTCTCCGCCTTCATTCAATCGGTCGGCACCAACCTCGATCCGCCATGATCGCTCGGCGGGCATCGACATTGGATTGCTAGCGGTTCACCACCGATTTGGGCATCGCCAGGCAGACCACCGCAGCACACACCAGCGCAGCCGCGATGCAGTAGAGCGCGATACTGGTAGAGCCAGTGGTGTCTTTCACCCAGCCGATCAAGTAGGGGCTGATGAACCCAGCCAGGTTGCCGATGGAGTTGATCATCGCGATCCCTGCCGCCGCCGCTACACCGCCTAGGAATGCAGGCGGATAGCACCAGAACTGACTCATAGCAGTCATCACGCCCATGGCACCCACCGAGAGAAATGCCACCGTCAACATGGGGTTTTGCTCTGTGGTGGTGGCGAGCACCAACCCCAAGGCGCCGATCACCGCAGGCACCGCCGCATGCCAGCGACGCTCAAGCACATTGTCCGAATGCCGCCCGGTCATGACCATGGCAATCGTCGCCAGGGCATACGGGATAGTGGTCAGCAGCGAGACTTCCGCCGCACTCTGAATACCCGAGTTCTTGATCAGCGATGGTAGCCAGAAGGTGATGCCGTTCAGGCCCATCATCACGCCGAAGTAACCTGCACTCAGCAGCCACACCTTGGGGTTGGTGAAGGCGCTGAAAGCAGAGTGTCCATGGTGCGACTGGTCTTCTCCCTGAAGATTACGCTTTAGGACGGCTTTCTCTTCCGTGGTGAGCCACTTGGCATCGTCCGGATTGTCACGCAGGTAGAAGAGGACGACGAAGCCGGCAATGATCGAAGGTATTGCTTCGAGGGCGAACAGCCACTGCCAGGCTGAATAGCCATGCCATCCGTGAGTGGTCGACATGATCCACCCCGAGAGTGGCCCGCCAAGGACACCCGCCATGGGGATGCCAGTGAGGAACATCGCAGTGATTTTCCCGCGCCGGGAAGACGGGAACCAGTAGGTCAGGTAAAGGATGATACCGGGGAAGAATCCGGCCTCAGCAACCCCCAGCAGGAATCTCAGCATGTAGAACATGGCGGGCGTTTGTACGAACACCATACAGGCTGACAGTACACCCCAGCTGACCATGATGCGGGCGATCCAACGACGAGCGCCGATCTTGTGCAGCATCATGTTGCTCGGCACCTCAAAGATGAAGTAACCGAAGAAGAAGATCCCGGCCCCAAGGCCGTACACAGTCTCGCTGAACTTGAGTTCGTCGAGCATCTGCAACTTGGCGAAGCCGACGTTCACCCGATCCAGGTAAGCGAACACGTAGCAAAGAAAGAGAAAGGGAATCAGTCGCAGGGTTAAGCGCGCGTACAGCTTTGACTCGTCCGGAATGGAACGCGAATCGGGGACGCAGGCAGCATCAAGAGCATTAGGCATCTGCCTATCTCCAGTCATTGTTATTGTGGGTAAGGAAGAGGCGCCGCCCGGACGGACAGCGCCAGAGGGCGTTACGAGAACATGTCAGGCTGCTCAGCCGCGATCTTGTCGTACAGCGCCTGGAAGTGCAGCCAGCCAATGAAGGGGCTGCCCACGTTTTCACGGCTGTAGCGGCAACGCTCCGGCGAGACCAGTTTCGGTGTGATGCCAGAGGCTTCGATCAGCAACTGCTGCTGGCAGCAACGCTCCAGGGCAATGAACCAGAATGCGGCTTCATCGATGCTGTGACGGCTCGCGGTCAGCAGGCCGTGGTTTTGGTGAATAGCAGCGCGCACGTCCTTGAAGTAATCGCAGACGGCGTTACCGGCCTTGGTCTCCACCGCAACGGCACCAGCCTCTGCAGTGATGACGACGTGGTCTTCAAAGAACACGGCAGCATCTTGGGTGATCGGCAGCAGCGGACGCCCGGTGGATGCCCATGCGCCACCATAGATGGTGTGAGCGTGGCACATCGCAACGATGTCCGGGTGCGCTTCGTGAACGGCAGCGTGCAACACGAAACCGGCACGGTTGATGGCGTAGTCACCCTGAACTACTTTGCCCTTGTGGTCGGCCAGGATCAGGTTGGACATCTTGACCTGTGAGAAGTGAACGGCCATCGGGTTCGTCCAGTACAGCTCAGGAAACTCTGGATCACGGACGGTCAGGTGACCGGCAAAGCCGTAATCGAGGCTGTGCTCAGCGAATGCGCGGCACGCTGCCACCAAGTGCTTCTTGCGGTACTGACGCTCTTCTTCGAAGTTCTTGAACTCAGGGATCTCGGGGAAGATGAGCCCTTCCTGTTCAGGCTGATAAATCGAAATTCGCTTCTTACCGCCTGCGGTTGGGTCAAGTTTGAGTACCGATTCCACGATTACCACCTCTGGTTATTGTTTGGGGTGACGTCATGGTCTCGATCTGGCGTGGGGGTGACAAACGATCCGTTTTCAAGCAAGGCTCAATAAAATTCAGTCTTGGCTGTTTGGCATCTACGGCATGAAGCTGGCGTTAGGAAAGCTCTCGAGGGCCTGATCGCAATTCAGCCCTTGAAACGCAAAGTGCCCTGGAGCGAGTAAACGCCAGGGCACATTGCACTGATGTTGCGATGCAGCGTCGGAAGGGTGTCAGGCGTTTTGCATAGCTCTGACTTTGTCAGTGGTAATGAGCTCACCACCGATGCCCCAGTCACCGCTCTTCACCTCTTCGAAGATGACCCAGGTCACACCACGCATTTTCTCGCCTTCAACCGAGACCATGGCGTCGGTGATCTTGCTGATGATCTCTGCCTTCTGCTCCGCAGAGAAAACACCTTCGATGCCTTTCACAGTTACCAATGGCATAACCGCACTCCTTCAGTTATTGGGTATTCCGATGATCAACACGCCTGATCAAGCCTGGTAAGGCGCGTAGTCCGTGTAGCCTTTTGCCCCGATCACACCGTAGAACGTGGAATGATCGCTGGGGGCCAGATGCCAGCCGTTTTGCATCCGCTCCACCAGATCGGGGTTGGCGATGTAGGAGGTGCCGAAGGCGATCAGATCGTGATTGCCGTTCTGCAGCTCCGCTTCTGCCAGCTCAGCGGTGAAGCCACCTGCGCCAATGACCGTGCCCTTATAGAGCGAGCGGAACTGCTTGTAGAAACCATCCGGGAATGGAACCGCGTCCAGTGTTGGCTGGTAGTTCAGATGGACGAAGGCCAATTCGCGCTCGTTCAATTCGGCAGCAACACTGTTCCAGGTTGCTTCCTCTTCCGGGTACGGGCGAAGGTCATACAGGCGCCCAAACGGCGAGATACGAACACCGACACGGAAGCTGCCAATGGCATCAGCAATCGCGTCGACCGTTTCCAGCAAGAAGCGCTGTCGGTTTTGAATCGAGCCGCCGTACTCATCGGTACGCGTGTTGATTTGGCTGCTCAGGAACTGGTCGAACAGGAATGCGTTAGCCGCCATGAGCTCCACACCATCGAAGCCCGCATCCACCGCTCGCAGTGCGGCGGCAACGAAGTCTTCGGTCACGCGGTGGATCTCATCCACAGTTAAAGCACGCGGGACACTCGGTGCGACCGGGCCAGCCACACCGGGTGCAGTCCAGGCGTAAACCGTAGTGCCCACAGCAGGCTCGGCACTTGCCGAAACAGGCGCTGCGTTGCCAGGCTGCAGCGATTCGTGAGACATCCGGCCTACATGCCACAGCTGGGCGAAGATCTTGCCGCCTTTAGCATGAACGGCATCAGTTACCTCGCGCCAAGCGCGGGTCTGCTCGTCGGTGTAAATGCCGGGGGTGTACAGGTAACCGCGCCCCTCGTCGGAGATCGGCAGGCCTTCAGTGATAATTAGGCCCGCCGAGGCCCGCTGCGCGTAGTACAGCGCGGTCAGCTCGGACGGCACATTGTCTTCCGTCCGGGTACGGGTCATTGGGGCCATCACAACGCGGTTGGCGAGTTTGAGGCCTTCCAGGTCGTAAGGAGTAAACAGCTTTTTCATGATCTACCTCTGCAAACGACTTCGTGAATCAGGCGGCTGGTTGGCCGGCGATAACTTCCAGCTTGGGCACCATGCGGATGGCCTTCGAGAAGTTGGCGAGGTTCACGGAAGTCTTGGTGACAATGCGGTGTAGCTCTTCCACTTTTTCTGCAGGTGCATCGGTATGGATGCGCACCACGTAGCTCATCTCGTCGAAGCCTGGGTTGACGCTCTCGTCCAGGCCCAGGAAGCCACGCAGATCCAGCTCACCACTGGTTTCGATTTCCAGACTGTGGATAGTGATGCCCATGGCCGATGCGTTCACCACATAGCCAACTGAGAGGCAGGCGTTCAGGCCAGAGATGAGTAGCTCCTGCGGGTTGGGGGCAGAGTTGGTACCCAGCAGCTCCAGTGGCTCATCAGCCGCGATCTGGACGTTTCGTGGGTAGTCGGTGCCGCCCAGGTGGAAGCGGTCAATGGTCGCCACGGTGCGGGTCTGATGTTCCCACTTGGTGTTGATTTTGAAGCGTGCGTGACGCTTGGCTGGATCTTCAGCGACGCCCTGTGCAAAGGCTTGCAGAGCAGCGACATCGATACCGTTGAGATGCTTGTCCATTTTCAGTTCCTCTCAAAATCGTGGATAAAAACTCAGAATTAAAAAACAGGTGAAGGCGATGGCCTGGTCAGCTCTCGCAACCAGAAATCGAGCAACTTGCTCCACTCACGCTCTCTCCATCGTTCGAAAGATCCTCAACAGCTGATTTCAGCACCTTGGAGAACACCTCAACCTCTTGGGCCCCTGAGAGATAGCGGTTGCCATTGACAACGAACAATGGGATGCCGGTGCCAAGGCCCTTAACGGTTGCTTCATCGCTGAGAATCGCTGCTTCCGAAGAATCGAATCCAAAGAGGTCAGCAGCACCAACTTCAGCTGCAAGATCTTTAAGTGTTCGCTCATCGAAAATGTCGCGCCCCTCTGTAGTTCCAGCTGCGTAGAGTCGCTCTACATATTTCGCCTGTAGCGTCGGACTCGAAATGGCTTTCACGTACTGATGCGCCGCACTGGTGTCCCCGAAACGCATCACATCGAAGTGGTAGTCCAAGCCCTCAGGAGAGGCGACTTCCTGAATAGCTTCCATGAAGACCTGTGCACGAGCCTGGCTACCTGTCTTCAGCACCAGTGCCTTCTCGAATGCGATGGGCTGCATGCCTTTGGCCAAGCGGTAGGCCCTGGGTACAACTTCAACCTCTACGTCGCTCGGAAGAGCGCCGATTGCCTGCTCCAACCGCTTCTTTGCTATCCAGCACCAGGGACAGACAAAGTCGGAATAGACTTCAACCGTGATCTTTTTCATAACTTTCCTCTGCACCTCTGCTGTCACAAAGAACGGCCTGGGCTATCAGCTACGATCCATGGCATCCAGCACGTGGGTGCTGTAAACAACCGCCGCGCCGGCATTCAGATTCACCGCTACTCCAAGTGCCTCAGCCACTTCCTCGGTCGTGATGCCAAGCTTCTTGGCTTCCGCTGCATGGAACGCGATGCAGCCGTCACAGCGAGTCGTTACTGCCACCGCCAGTGCGATCAGCTCGCGAGTCTTCGCGTCCAGGTGATTGGTTTTGTTACCGGCGTTACCGAGCATTGCCACACCCCGCAGGGTGTCAGGCGAATGCGCACCGAACTCCTTCAGGCGGGCGCTGACGTCGGTGATGGTTTGTTCCCAATTTGGCATGCTAGACATAGTTACCACCCTACTGGTTGATAGGTAAGACGTTTCAAAAAAAGGCCGACACGTGACCCGTTTCGGCCCTGTTCTCAAGCAGAGATCAATACTCTGCAACCATCCGAATGACTGACATATTCACGTGATCATCTTCGTTGGTGGCCCAATTGATGAAGCTTGAGCCTTCAAGGATGCTCAGCAGCAAATACGACTTTTCTCTGGCGCCACGACCCTCGGTAATCTCACCCGAGGTAATTCCTTGATCCATGACCTTGGTCAACCAGGACAATTGCACGTCGAAGAAACGGCGCGTTTGTCGTTGAAGCCCGTCAGGCAAAGCCGCCATCTCTGCAGCCAATGCGCCACACAGAGGCAGCAGTCCACCTTCGGTGCTTGCATGGAACAACACAAAGAACGCATGAAGCCTGTCCAATGCAGTGGGATGATTGATTTCGATGCGTTCGAACTCAGCCTCCACCCGCGATACGTACTCTTCAACGATTGCAATCCCCAGGTCTTCCTTGGTTGGGAAGTGGTAGTGGATGCTCGCCTTTCGAATACCAACCGCATCGGCAAGATCCGCATAGCTAAATGCCGCGTAACCTTTGGTACGCATAAGCCCTTCAGCGGTTTGAATTAACGCGTCCCGTGTCGCCAGTGCCATAAAATCTCCTGCCAAAATCGCTCGACCAGAAAAGCGATTCCGGCCACTACACGCTATGTTACTTGCCTTGCTTACGACCGGCCATGACTCCGCCGTCCACATCCCAGACTGCGCCGGTTACCCAAGACGCCTTGTCCGACAGCAAGAAGACGATTGAGTCAGCCACATCACGTGGTGTGCCATTGCGACCCAGCGGGTGGAAATTGTTGAAATCCTTCAGGGCACCATCCAGCTGATCACCAGGGATGAAGCGTTCGAAGATCTTGGTTTCCACGATGCCGGGGCTTACCGAGTTGACGCGGATACCATGCTCTGCCAACTCTGCACCCGCGTGGCGAGTGAGAGTGTCCAGGCCGATCTTGGCCATCGAGTAAGCCGATGCGGGTACGCCTTCAACAGCCTGCCGGGCAGCCGCAGCCGTTACGTTAACGATAGAGCCTGGCTTCTTCTGCGCGACCAACTCCGCAGCCACATGACGGGTCAGGAAGAAAATGGCGCGGTTGAGGTTGAGGAAGTTGTCGTAGTCCTCCAACGAGTGCTCAACGAAGGCCTTGGGGTAATAGATGCCGGCGGAGTTGACCATCAGGTCAATATCCTTGTGCTCGGCAGCCAGCTTCTCGATCAACCCTTTCACGCTGGCGAAGTCGGTGAGGTCAGCCGAATAAGCAACGACCTTATTCTCACCTACCAGAGCTGCCAGCTCTTTACGGGCCGCTTCGGCCTTCTCGGCACGGTTACCCACGATCACGACTGAGCCACCTTGTTCCGCCACCATACGTGCGGTTTCAAGACCGATGCCGCTCGTACCACCTACAACCAGAAGCTTGCGACCTTTGAACTGCATGAGTAGTACCTCCTCGGTTTGTCTATCTACTGGTAGGTAGATTAGACCTGCGTGATTTGGGTGTCAAGCTGCCGCCTGTCGTGATCGGCCAGAGGGAGTGGATGACACCGCGAGGGGGCGCTAGCCCGGGCGGATCAGAAACCGGTACAACTCAAGGAAGCTAGACCAGCCAATGACCAGCACGAAGACACCGTTCATTTGATCGTTCTTGGATTGCCCAAGCCAGGTCGAGACGGAAACAAAAAAACCGCCAACAGGCGGTTTTTTAAATGGTGTAGCTCGGGGTCTCCGACTCCCCGCGACGGGGTTTGATTTGTCGCTGAAGAGGTCTTTTCCTCAGAGAGGCTTTGGTGTCGGACACATACATGATGAGGCTACCTATCGCGTACTCATTGCGTCAAGGCGCAATGTTTACTGACGCCAGGACTCGACAGTTTCAGCGCCATGCTCGATTTTCCATGCCTTCAGAATTGCATGGTTACCACCCTTGGTCTGAACCACTTCGCCATTGTGCGGGTTTTTATAGACCTTCACCTCACGAGGCTTACGGCTGGTCTTTTCCTGTGCAGCAGGGGCCACAGCACGACTATGAGCTTTGGGATCAAGGATATTGATCACATCGCGCAGGCTGTAGCCGTACTCGCCGAGCAAGGCTCGCAGCTTCTCTTCGAACTCCATCTCGGCCTTGATGGCCGAATCACCCTTCATGGCTTCGAGTTCTGCCAATTGCTGAGCGAGTTTTTGCTCTAGACGACGAAATTCAGCGAGACGGGACATCGGGACGTATTCCTCAGGAGGCTAATTATTTAGCAAGATTACAGAATCGGCTGAGGAAAGTCATAGCAATCTCAGGTCGCCCAAGCCAGGTGACTACACGGAGCGGCCCATCCTTCAGAATCGAGGCTGTAACGCACATTCTGGAATGTAACAGCGTCAATGTTACATTCCCAAAACCACGTTACAAGCCCCATAAACATTGGGTTTGCGACCAAACCGCAAGCGGAGCGCGCAAGCCACGATGGCTGAAGGCGTGAGGATGGAAGCCCGTAGGGCCGTGACCGACAAGCCGGGCACGGTTTACGACAGCCGTCCCCCACAGGGGCACGCTCAAGTATCAGCGATGCATTTTGCTGAATCGCTGTACTAACTTGTCCGGAGCAATCGACTTCCAGGTCTCAAGCGAAGTTGCCTTACGGAACAAGTTGATACCTACGCCAACGAAACCAGCGAACACCAAACCAGCAATGGTAAGTGAATAGCCAGTCAGATCGGATACAAATTGGGCAAAGCCATTGTACGATCCACCACTTGTATCAAACGCGCCGATTGCAAAAAATAATCCAATCCAGGATAGCAGAAACGCCACGCCCGCGATTACCGCACCGTTCACCCAAATACCTAACTGGCTTGTGTACTTCAAGCTAGGCTGCTCTAGGATTTTCCCGTTTTCGGCCTTTACAGCCATTACAAATCCTGTGTTTTTTTGCTTATTCCTCGACTTCTGCACAAGGCCATAAAAGTCATACCGGCCACCATTCTCCAACTCCTCATAAATTCGAGTAGGCATCCGAAAATTAGGAATGAGGACGTCGTCGATTTTCATGATGACTTGCACATTATCTGAGAAGCTCTCAAAAACTCGTATGTCCTGTAGGCACCCTGAAAATTTCAGATATTCAAACTTTATAAACACTTGCAGCTCCTAGCTCAATTCCTGAATGACAGGCAGGGGAAGGCCTCGAGCACACCTCGGCATGCTCAGGCTCGATCTAAATCAGTGCAGCTGTGTATTGGGGAAGTGGCCTCCAACCAGGCGACAAAAATCCCTCAAGCTACGGCGCCCACCATCACGGCGGAAGGTAGCCACCACGTAACGCGAGTGCATGGTCGTGATCACCCAGAACTTGCCTTCCTTCCTGGCATTCACGATGTCGGATGTCTGGATCAGGTGCCCATCGGCAAAACGACCATGAGGCCCTTGCCGCACATGCCCGAAGACGACGCCAACGGCACTGAGTCGATGAATGTGGACATTCACCAGAAACGCAGTGATGTCGTCCTCGTACTTTTGGCCTACAGCTCGAGCAATACGCAACAGGTCGAAGTCCGAGTAGCGCTTCACGTGATAGTCCACCTTCACCGTGTTGACCTCTGACATCCCTAAGCCCTCCGAGGCTCTCCAGCGTTGGCCTGAGCCATACCGCGTCGATAGAGCTCTTTGACCCCGTTTAGCGAGTCGACACCGAGACCCTCCTCATGCGTATCGATGTACACAGCACCACTCTCTACTTCCAGAATGCAGACGGCCACACCAGCCTGGTTGTGCCCCATCGACAGTGAAATGAGCTTCTCCATCTTCCAACTGCCGTCCTTGTTCATCCAAGATGGGGTGACGGCCTGGACTTCCTGCACAACCAGGCTCTCGTCCTGCGCTACCAGCAACTGGACGAGGCGCATTTCATCGTTGAGCATCTCCTCGTAGGCGACGAACCGATCCTCATGCCGGCGCTTGAGGCTGACGTGATACCAGTGAGTGGCCAAAGATCGTGTGACTGCATGGAAATGAGCCAAGCCGTCTCCAAACATGCCTACCGGGCCAGCTTGGTCTTGCGTGCTAATGCGGAACATCGTGAATCTCATCAGGGCAAGCCCGCCAGGCGGAACCTGCGGGTCAACATAAGCCGAATATTGTCTTCAGCGAGGCGGTCTGCTCACGACCAGGGCCTACCAAGACGTACACGGTGTTGCGCGTTTCGAACATGCACACGCCATCGTAGGTTTTGCACAGCGTCGAGCGCACCCAGCCCCCTGGCGGGAATCGCCCCTCGCTGTCGTAGTTGACGCAATGGGAGTACAGGAACATCGGCTGCAGGCCTACAGAGCGCACCCTGTCCAGCGACTCCTGTGGCTCGTCAACGTGGAAGATGAGCCAATCCTCAACCAGGCAATACGGCCTGCGAGGAAAGCATTCGGCGAGCAATGCCTCAATTTCGGGTTGGGACAGCGACGTCCCAGCGGAAGAGACGTGCCCTTCCTGGAGCAGCTCGTGCTCTACGGAGCTATCAGTCACCAATTACCTCGGTATTCAAAACGACGAGGTGATGTGCGAACGGGAACGTAGCGGCAGATCGCCGTTCGACTCACTCAAACCAATATATATGTTTGAGCGAGTCTAGGCAAACGAGGCATACCGTCTCCTTTTGCGGAGGCAGAAATGCCGCTACGCCACTCTCTCGCTGCCGTGCTCCAGTCGCTCCGAACGCAGCAAGGCCTGTCTCAGCAGGAGATCTCGGGCCTTCTTCGTCAACAAACGATCAGCGAACTGGAAGCGGCTAGCTTCACGGCCACCATCGATACCGTGAGGGATCTGGCCATTTCGTTGAACATCAGCCCAGCGACCCTGTTCGCCATGGTCATTGCAGCTGAAAACCAACAGACGACTCACCAGGTGCTGATCGATGCAATCGTGGAAGCAGAGGCATTGGGGAGAGCCAACGAGATTATGGAACGGCAGCCTCGCGAGATTGAGCATCCGCGAGTGACTGCTGCTAGAGAGAAGTGGAAGGCAGTGCAGGCGCTGAAAAAAGACGGCCTCACCCAGGCTGAGGTGGCCCGTGCTCTGGGGTATTCGAAGGGCACTGTGTGGCGGCTCTGGGAGCGAGAGCCAGGTAGCTCCGGCTGAGAAGCTCAGGGCGATACGAGAGCAGAAGGAGGCCGGTCTCTCAGGCCGAGATCTGTAAGAAGCTTGGTGTTGCCGAGCAGCACTGTTGTGCGTATGTGGCACTCGGTTGAATGACCGCTGTGGGACTCTCACATCTAGCCCACTGGGTCGGCCATGAGCTTGATTTAGGGAATCGGACTTTCCTCAAAGTCTTCGTCAGACCCTCTTAACAGCGTGATAGCGCTCCGCGACTGTAGGCAATTATCAGCCTGCTCATGCAGGAGAGCGTGTTCATCGCGATCAGCCCAGATTTGCACCACACCCTCTCTCCGGAATACCTCTAAGGGCAAAGGGTTCGTGGCGTAGGGATTGTGATAAATCCGCAAGCCATCGGTGATCTTCTCCGGGCCTTCGTTCGCTTTGGCCACCACAGGCCTCATGCCCTCAGGGGTAGACCAGATCGAGCGAATGATCGCGTCAGGGTTTCCACACATAGCGTCCACCTTCCCCCAAGTCGCCAAATGGCTGAAAGCTACTGCGCTGATGTGACGGAAACGTGGGTTGTGGAAAAAACCCAGCTCGATCTCTGCGCCGTTGTCTTTCTCCACAGTGCCGAGGGATCTGGCTACAGGCCCATTAGGGAAGCGTTGAGGGTTAGCCATGTACTCGGCCTCGTCCACGTAATGGTCAAACAGCAACGCCTCAATAGGCCGATAAGCCTGAAGGTGAAACCCTGGCTGCTCAAAAGGCGCAACGGCCAAGACAAAAGGGCGCCCTTTCACGTGGCAGTGATTTTCATACTTGTCCAGGTACTTCTTGGATTTGCTCATGAACGCGTTGGCCAGGCGAATAATCGCGATCCGATTGAGCTCGTTGAAATCGACGTTATCGTAGAAATCTGGAGTGAGGGGCTCCCCCCACTCAGGGATTCCATCGGCTGCGTGATTCGCCGTAGTGGCCTCGACCGTAAATGTCGTATCTGCTGCGGTGACCAAAAAATCAGGCGCGGCATGCGTCCAGTCAAACGAGAAACCGTACTCTCGGAGAACTGCGTAAAGATAGATCTCCCAAAAGCTCGAGTTGAAGGTTGTCTGAAATTCTTTGACGAACTTGTTATCCCTGTCTGGAAAACCTTCCATCCAACGTAGGATCTCATCGCGCTGGTAATGCCGACCAACTCGTCCATCAGAAATCGTCTTAAAGTGCTGATGAAGCTTGTCTTGATCGAAAAGAGGCGTGAGTAAGTCCATTTTGTAGCCTGCCAGTCACGAGGGAGGATGGGATCAGTTGCTCGGTCGAAGCTTACTCACCCAGCACCTCTCCTGGGAAGTGAGGCCTATTAGGACTTGGAGGTTGTCCAGGTGTGACAAATCCTTGAGTAACCCTGACTGAACTGCCAGTCATGATTTACGGACGAAGTGCTTCAGCCGCTCCCGCGATTCCAACACCTGCTCACGAATTTCCTCAGGATCGATAGCCATGCCACCTTCCGGCGTCACCCTGAGCGTCTTGAGGCTGTTCACCGCTTCGATGAACTCGCGCTCACGTTGCTTTTCCCACTCGGGGCGGCGGTCGGGGAACAGCCAGGCGACAAGGCGGTCGAGGATGATCATGTGGTGCTCCGGGATGCGGATGATTGCGAAGACGCTTCACTAGGCTATCACCCGAAAGCCTCCAGGCCGAATCGACCTGCCCCGGCACCATCGCGCTATCGGTCGGGATGCTTTCAGAAAGAGGCGAGCGCACTCCACAACGGGGAGCTCTATAGGCTAAAATGTTGCGTTTGTGCCTGCCTGGAGCTCTGAGTGCTCAGAGATAAAGAAATCCGAACCGCTTTAGTTGATCACTTAATGAAGCGGTCGCCTAAACCTGCTCGCGTGCTCGAAGAGCTCACCATCGATAATGGCAACGCCATTGCCGACGTAGTTGCCTGCTACCGAGAGATGCATTGCTACGAAATCAAAGGCGAAACAGATAATGTTCGAAGGATTCTGTCGCAGTCGGAGTTCTACTCCAGATCATTCCCGAAACTGACCTTGGTGACCACCGAGAATCATGTGCGCTGGGCAATGGAAAAAATCCCTGCCTATTGGGGCATCATGCTCGCCACACCTGGTAAAGATCGCACAGTGTTGCGTTACGTCCGCAAGGCCGGCACCAATCCAATGTTCTCCAAGAAAGATGCCCTTCTCATGCTCTGGAAAGCAGAGTTGACGGCCATTGCGACCGCACACCCTGAAGTCATCTTCAAAAAGTCTTTCAACCGTGACGATATCGCTGAGCAAATCAGCTATCAGTTGAGCCGTGACGACGCCCTGGCAGGAATCCAAGGCGCCCTCATCGAAAGGCGCTCAAATATTGTTAACCACGAAAGTGATGTGAGCGGCGGTTGAAGTCTTGATCCAGCTGCCAGGGGAGCCCGTTGACTTAGCCCGCACCGCAGCCTTTTTACTACGGTCATGGATATAGCGCTCACCATATGAGTAGGTAGGATCTCTAAAAAACACCTGATCCACCAAGCTATCGGAAATATCAAAATACTGCCTATGCTTATGTGTCTTGAATCGCTTACCACGAATTATGAAAAATTTCTCGTGATAGGTATAAAAAACCTTGGGCGCAGAGAGACCACTGATTAGCTCAGGTTCAATATCAGCATCTGAGTATTCCGGACTGATAATTCCGTAGTCCCCGTATAGGACGTTGCTGTATGCCGGCGAAGAATTGATTGAGCGCCAGAGCATATACTCCTTTCGCTCAATGTTAATTTCTTTACCAGTCTTGATCAGCCCACCAATTGAAGCTGGAACAATTGACCCGCTCATCACCACGGCAGTGACTTGGAAGTCCTTTTGGAAGCCAGCCAAGAAGCGTTCAACTTTCTTTTTCGTCTCGACTGTTTCTTCGATAATTCGTAGATCGAGAAGCAGTACGACAGACTGTGGGTTAGCAGCTGCCAGATCGACCCACAGCGCATCCAAATTACTTTTAGTGAGATTATAGCTATCCAAATCCAGCATTTGCAGACGAATACCAACCTCAGTACCTGGCCGAGTCTTCACATATTCTAGAGCGGCCACGTTATGATCTGGATGGCGATCAAACGCTAGAACAGGAATAATCGTATAGTCTGAGAGGTAATCCAGTATAGCCCTATACTGCGGCACCCCACCCAGATCAATATTGTCATCAATATCAAAATTATCGACAAAGAACTTATACGAGATGGATTTCTTGCGCCCTGACTTGAGGTTCTTCTCCGCAATTCTCAGGCGCTCGAGAACCTCTCCCTCTGTCATAACAACTTCTGATCGAGGAACGTCATACATAGGTACTATTTGATTACGAATCGCATCATCCAGCACCCCAACGCCTTGAATCTCATTCTGCTTGAACTTAAGAAATGGAACATACTTAATCATTGGCAAACCCGAAAGCGCTTTTAACGTCCATAGAGTGATGCAATTCAGGGTAAAGCTTGTAGTTCTTGGTTTGGTGACGAATCATCCCCGCCATGATGGACGGATGAACTTCAGCCTTAACGCAAACATCCAGCAGCTGTTTCTTGTCACCCCTGACATTCCAGGCCATCCGCCAGTGCTGTCGAGACACCAAACTATCTTTCGCAATGATGTTGGCCTCGACTTCTCGATCAGAGTCGTTATCTTCTTCGAGATCATCCAAGATCGGATTATCGAGATAGTCGTAATGCATGTGGACATGGGCAAGCTCATGCATGAGCGTGAACCAGAAGTTATCGTAGCGATTGTATCGAAGTGCTATCCCAACAACTGGCGTACCCTGCGACAACTTGAAGGTACACCCATCCATTTTCATCGACTTGAAGCCCGGCTCCACCACTAGGAGCACACCATAGGACTCGGCCAAGACATCGACCAAGGTGGTGATGCTTTCAGGCTTGAGACTGAGGAGCGCGATCTGCCGGAGATGCTGAGCGCTCAAGCCCTGAAAATCAGGCATCCTCCGGCTAAGCACAGCGAACTTGGACTTCTCGTTGATCAGCGACAACCACGCCTGGATCTTGGTCTCTTCCGCAGAGTCATTCTTACGATAGAGCACGGCCTTGTTGTTGGTCGCGTTGAGGGCGAGCCGAATGATGAAGTCGTCATACGCCTCACCAGGCCGCGCATGCGACCTGGCATCCGCCGGCTTCAGCGCGTTCTTCAGGTTGGACAAGGCCGCCGTGAACTCAACCGCAGCATCCCGCGAGGACGGATAAACCTCGAAGTCGCCTGGTAGCCCTTCTGGAGAGTCAGACATGCTGAGCCTCCCCTGCCAGCTTACCCGCTATATCAGGAGGCGCTTCGAAGTAGCGCAGGTTCTCTTTGTCGGCATCAGCGTCGTACTCAATCATGCCGAGGTAGCGGTAATACCCTTCCGCTGTCGGTAGCGAGTGCAAGCAGAAGCCTGGACGGTAGCCCAGCTGGTTGATGGCGAAGTGGGAGGCATGGGCGATCAGGATCCGACTAACGTTGCCGAACTGCTTCACATATTTCGGTCGATCCCGGTTCCAGTAGGCGGACGCGACGTAGTCGATGTAGAAAATGCGCTCCCCATCCAGGCGGCTTTCCTTGGGATGGTAGATGACGCAGGTCGCCTGGATCCGCCCTTGGGCACTCAGGAAGAACCAGTGGTAGTCATCGCTACGGAAGGCGAACGCCTTATCGAGCCAGCTCCAATGGAAATCCGTCAGGCCATACGCCGGCAATTGATCGAAAAGCACGTTGGGGTCATTAGCGGCAGCAGGGACATCCGCCATCAGCTGCCTCAGAATCTGGCGCTTCTCGGCATCCCACTGATCGTTCAGCTGGAACACGTACATGGGTGCCAGACCCTGGTGGATCTGGTACGGCACGTCCTGCCCCGTGTGACGGCACTTCAGCGTTGGCTCACTCATCACCGCGCCCATCGCTCAAGGCGCAGCACTCGGCTAGTCCGAATGTCATGTGGAAATCCCTCTCCGTACTGATGGCCAGATAATGCCACCAATGATCACTGGCCTCAACGCTCGCCTTATGGCGTCAAGATTCCATTGGGCACCATTCTAGACGCTATATTTGGGGGCAAATTGGCCTGCCGCATATTGCCTTTTTCGGCTGGGCTGGTTCTGTCGGAAAGCACACTGTCGGGTGCGTGTCGTGTCGCCTCAATCCGCGCTTCTTCATACTCGGCTCATCACATCAGCCAAGCGGCAGGAGACACGGTATGAGCATCTTCGACACAGCTGAAAAACGCGTATTGAGCAAGAGCGAACTGGGTCTAGTGATCAAGCATATCCGCGAGCTTCGCCAATGGTCTCAGGGTACCCTGGCACAGCTTGCTCACACTACCGAGCGAACCATCCAGCGCATTGAGGCAGGCTCTGGAGCAAGCCTGCATACCCTGCGGGCCTTGGCTGTGGCGTTCGATTTCAAGGACATCGACGCCTTCACCAAGCCTATGGCCATCCCTACAGACGAGCAACTGCAGGCGGCCCGTGAACAGTTCGAGAAGAAGTACATCACGAGCAAAGCTCTGAAGGTCGAGTCTGGCAGGTTCTTGGCGAAGCTTGCCGCCGAGAGTGGAGGCGACTACATCGAGCCGGCGTTTGAGCTTTCCCGAGAGCAGGCCGTAATTTTCGCAGAATTGACGGACTATGTACGTGAGTACCGCGACTGCGCGGAGCTCTACACAAGCACGTCACTCCTACAGGTCTTTGAGGAACTTCAGAATCTTCTGACGCGCCTGGGCGATCAAGGCGTCACGCTCCGTTATGCGACTCTGCAAGTCCTACAGAAAACCTCTCAACCTCAACAAGAACTGCAGCTTATGGGGCAGGTGCTTTACATAGTGGGGTTCAGTGAAGGGGAAGCGCCAGATGAGATCGCCTTGCCAAGAAAAATCAGCTTCTGGTAACGCCTAATTTCAGCCACCTGCAACGATGCCTGTTTAAACAGTTAAGGGTTGCCAGGGCAACTTTCGTTATTTTGCCGGATAGGAATGGCCCACCGGCGATCCACACCGATCACCGCCAGCGTGGAACAACCTGATTAAAAGCCACCCTATGGTGGCTTTCATGCTATGCCTCGCGGCGAATTCAAAAATGGTGCTTGGCTGCACCAAGCGTTCAGCTACAAGCATGAGTCAGAGCGCTCAGTGCTTGAGATGATGCGTCCCCTGCTGGAATCGAACCAGCATCTAGCCCTTAGGAGGGGCTTGTTCTATCCGTTAAACTAAGGAGACACCAAGCATTGCTATCTTACGTAAAACCAAGGACTTAGGAAAGGTAACCATCACTCCACCCTCCCTTCGCTGCCCACCTTTTCAATCCTCTAATCCAAAGAGGCAGGGCTGCTAGCTTGACCTTTACTTCTGCAGTGGAGCCATGAGCGCTCCGACGCTGTCAGCCCTAGAGTCCGTAGCGGACTCCCCTGCAATCCAGGCCATTCCCTTTGTGCAGTAAAACATTGTCCTGATAAGAACCTGCAACCTTCCCCTTAGGAGGGGGACGCTCTATCCAATTGAGCTACTGAGACGCAAACACCGGCAGCGAGCGCTGCACAGCGGGACGGCGAGCATGTTAACCAGCATGCCAGCATTTGTCATGCCTGTACCGGGCTTTTTCGCGTAATCCTTTTCTGGCACTACGTCGCCCCGGGCAGCACGCCCGTTTCGCGCAGCAGTGTGAACAGGCCGGCGACGGCTGTTTCCAGGCGGTTGGAATTGTCCAGCACATGCACGGTGGGGTCGCTGGTGTGCTGTAAACGTGCATTACGGGCCAGGCGCTGCTCGATTTGCGCCGCCGTTTCCCGCCCGCGGGCCAACAAGCGCTCGCGCAGCACTTCGGGGCTGACTTCGACCAGCACCGCCAACAGGTCCGGGTAACGCGCACGGGCTTCGGCCAAATAGGCGCGCGAGCCATTTACCAGCACCGGCCTGCCCGCCTGCAGCCAGGCGTCCACCTGCACCGCAATGCCATAGTCCAGGCCATTGGCCTGCCAATGCATGGCGAACGCGCCCTGCGCGAGCAGGGCCGCAAATTGCTGCGGGGTAACGCCATGGGCCGCTTCGCCCCGCGCTTCTGCCGAGCGGGTAATGACCCTGCGGGCGATTTCCACGCCGGCGGCAGCCAGTTGCTCACGGGAAGCTTCCAGGATGGAATCCTTCCCGGACCCTGACGGGCCCATCAAAAATATCAGCCGCCCTGCCCCTGATCGGCGGTCGCTTGCGTCATGTTGCATAGCCACTATGCTCTATGGAGGGAACCCGGCGCATTCTAGGGGTTTTCCTGGTCTTTTGCTGTTTTTTACGAGTTTTTGACGGTAAAAGGCTGACGGTCAGGCGAGCCGGAGCATGTAAAACTTTTCAAACCAGTACTCATTTCTGATAATTGGTACTGGCACAAAGCCTTTACCCGGCTCACTATTTGTCACAGAATTGACGCCAAGGAAACGGCGACCTTGAGGCAAGATGAGCATCCAATTTTCACTGACGGTTGAACATTTTGTCGCCACGACGGTCGTATTTTCACCCCCGTGCGGCCAATTTGAGAACCGCTTCCCCTGAACCAAAATCCGGTCAATTTATATGCGCCCAATGAAACAGGCTATTTATTCGAGCCGCACCGCTGACAAGTTCGTCGTCCGCCTGCCAGACGGAATGCGTGAGCGCATTGCCGAGGTAGCGCGCAACCATCACCGCAGCATGAACTCCGAAATCATCGCACGCCTGGAGCAGAGCCTTATCCAGGAAGGCGCGTTGGGTGACGAGCTGAGCATGCGCCTGGACAGCCCGGAGCTGTCCCTGCATGAACGCGAGTTGCTGCAACGTTTCCGTCAGCTCTCCCACCGCCAGCAAAACGCCTTGGTTGCGCTGATCGCGCACGATGCAGAGATGGCAGCCGACGCTTCCTGAAGGTTGCCAGCGGATACAAAAAAGCCAGCGTCAGCTGGCTTTTTTGTGGGTCACTACAGGGAATTCGCCCCCGGTAGGAGCGGCCTTGTGTCGCGAAAGGGCCGCAGCGCGGCCCCGGCAATGTCGGCTGTAACGCCAGAACCCGGGGCCGCTGCGCGCCCCATCGCGACACAAGGCCGCTCCTACCGGGATCGCGTAAGGCAAGAAAGGGGTTACAGCAAGAATAGCGTCGCCAGCCCCAGGAAGATGAAGAACCCGCCACTGTCGGTCACAGCCGTGATCATCACACTCGCGCCCATCGCCGGGTCCCGCCCCAGTCGCGCAAGGGTCATCGGGATAAGCACGCCCATCAGCGCGGCCAGCAACAGGTTGAGGGTCATCGCTGCGGTCATCACCACCCCCAATGACCAGCTGCCATACAGCCAGAAAGCCACCGCACCGATCACCCCGCCCCACACCAGGCCGTTGATCAGCGATACCGCCAGCTCTTTACGCATCAAACGGCTGGTATTGCCCGGCGACACCTGATCCAGCGCCATGGCACGGACGATCATGGTGATGGTCTGGTTACCGGAGTTGCCACCAATACCGGCAACGATCGGCATCAACGCGGCCAAGGCCACCAGTTTTTCAATCGAACCCTCGAACACGCCGATCACCCGCGAAGCCAGAAACGCGGTGATCAGGTTGATCGCCAGCCAGGCCCAGCGGTTGCGGAACGAACGCCAGACCGAGGCGAAGATGTCCTCTTCTTCGCGCAGACCGGCCATGTTGAGGACTTCGCTCTCGCTTTCCTCACGAATCAGGTCGACCATTTCGTCGATGGTCAAACGGCCGATCAGGCGCTCGCTCTTGTCGACCACCGGCGCCGATACCAGGTCGTAACGCTCAAAGGCCTGCGCGGCATCGTAGGCATCTTCCTCGGGCTGGAAAGACACGGGGTCGGTCGCCATGACCTCCGCGACTTTCTTCTCCGGGTCGTTGACCAACAGGCGCTTGATCGGCAACACCCCTTTGAGGATGCCGTCGTAATCGACCACGAACAGTTTGTCGGTATGGTTGGGCAGTTCTTTGAGGCGGCGCAGGTAGCGCAGCACCACTTCCAGGCTGACGTCTTCGCGGATGGTGACCATCTCGAAGTCCATCAGCGCACCGACCTGCTCCTCGTCGTAGCTCAGCGCGGAACGCACCCGCTCGCGTTGCTGCGCATCCAGCGTTTCCATCAGCTCGTGGACAACGTCACGCGGCAACTCAGGCGCCAGGTCAGCCAGTTCGTCGGCGTCCATTTCCTTGGCCGCCGCCAGCAGCTCGTGGTCGTCCATGTCGGCAATCAGCGACTGACGTACGGAGTCGGAGACTTCGAGCAGGATGTCGCCGTCGCGATCCGAGCGCACCAGCTGCCAGACCGTCAGGCGGTCTTCCAGGGGCAAGGCTTCGAGGATGTAGGCGACGTCGGCGGGGTGAAGGTCATCGAGCTTGCGCTGCAGCTCGACGAGGTTCTGGCGGTGGACCAGGTTCTCGACCAGGTCGTTGTGCGCACCTTCCTGGCGGTGGGTCAGGTCTTCGACCACACGCTGGCGCTGCAGCAACTCGATCACCTGGGCCAGGCGGTCCTGCAGGCTGTCCTGTGCTTTTTTTACTTCTACTTCGGTCATAGGCGAACTCCACTCCCAGCAGCGGAGCACGCCGGGAGAATCAATCGGTCAGATCTTTCGGTATGAATCGTGTTAGCGAGTAACTACTGGGTAAGTCCATGGTGGTTTTCCACAAGCCCCGGCGGGGCTGACGGGCGCAATCATACACTGCTAAAGCTGTCAGATCGCTTAAATTTTTGGCTAGAACAATCGTTTGCGCGATAAAGCTGGGACAACGCACGAAGCCAACAGTGCGACGGTTGTCATGGGTACGAAAGCACATTGAATTTCGCATATGTCGCGGCAGTGCGGCCTTGGAGCTGCGAAGCGCCCCGGCCACGGCACAACCTTTACAGGAAAGCTTAGATGGCCATGGTCGACAATTCTGTGACACGCAGAAACAAAAAGCCCGCTCTGTTGAGCGGGCTTTTTGATGGGGTATGGCGGACTCAGCAGGATTCGAACCTGCGACCGCTCGGTTCGTAGCCGAGTACTCTATCCAGCTGAGCTATGAGTCCGTAATGGTAGTTTTAGACCAGATTACCACTGGTTGACTGAAGTAGCCTTGCAAGCAAAACCACTTCAAAAAGTGGCGGACTCAGCAGGATTCGAACCTGCGACCGCTCGGTTCGTAGCCGAGTACTCTATCCAGCTGAGCTATGAGTCCGCGATTGGCAGTTTTAGACCAGATACCGCTGGTTGACTGAAGCAGCCTTGCAAGCAAAACCACTTCAAAAAGTGGCGGACTCAGCAGGATTCGAACCTGCGACCGCTCGGTTCGTAGCCGAGTACTCTATCCAGCTGAGCTATGAGTCCGCGATTGGCAGTTTTAGACCAGATACCGCTGGTTGATTGAAGCAGCCTTGAAAACAAAGCCACTTCAAAAGTGGCGGACTCAGCAGGATTCGAACCTGCGACCGCTCGGTTCGTAGCCGAGTACTCTATCCAGCTGAGCTATGAGTCCGTGTCTTGCCGCGCATTATAGGTCGCTGAAACATTTTTGCAAGAACGTTTTCGTTTAAAATCAACTACTTAGCGTTCCTACCCGTTACAGCGCCCTACGCAAATAATGGCGGTGAAGGGGGGATTCGAACCCCCGATACCCTTATGAGGTATACTCCCTTAGCAGGGGAGCGCCTTCGGCCACTCGGCCACCTCACCGCAACACGAGGCGAATATTAAAGAACCTCTTTCACCTTTGCAACCCTTTTTTTGAAAAAAACTTCAAAAAAATTAAAGGCTTGGCTCTTCATCCTTCTCTTTCTTGATCCGCAGGTAGATTTCCTCGCGGTGAACAGCCACTTCCTTCGGCGCGCTAACGCCTATACGTACCTGGTTGCCCTTCACGCCGAGCACCGTCACGGTAATCTCGCCGTCTCCAATGATCAGGCTCTCGGCGCACCGACGAGTCAGAATCAACATAGCTTTCTCCTTACGCAAAACATTCAGGGGTAACAGTATTGGGGTCAGGGCCGGCCGCGGACGACGACCAGCCCGGTCGCACGCTGCACAGGGCAGGACAGGGCCTGCGCAGCGAGCAGAAACACGAAGGGCGCGGCTGGTGCCGCGCCCTTGCAGTGCAGCGCCTTACTCGCCCTGTCGGGCTGGGGCGTCAAGCTCGAACGCGGTGTGCAGCGCGCGTACGGCCAGCTCCAGGTACTTTTCTTCGATCACTACCGAAACCTTGATCTCGGAGGTGGAGATCATCTGGATGTTGATGCTCTCCTTGGCCAGCGCCTCGAACATGCGGCTGGCAACCCCGGCGTGCGAGCGCATGCCGACGCCAACGATGGAGACCTTGGCGATCTTGGTGTCGCCGATCACTTCGCGGGCACCGATTTCGCGGGCGGTGTTTTCCAGCACGCTCTGCGCCTTCTCGTACTCGTTGCGGTGCACGGTGAAGGTGAAGTCGGTGGTGTTATCGTGGGCAACGTTCTGCACGATCATGTCCACTTCGATGTTCGAAGCACTGATCGGGCCGAGGATCTTGAAGGCCACGCCCGGGGTGTCCGGCACGCCGCGAATGGTCAGCTTGGCTTCATCACGGTTGAAGGCGATACCGGAAATGATCGGCTGTTCCATGGATTCCTCTTCATCAATGGTAATGAGGGTACCCGGACCCTCCTTGAAGCTGTGCAGCACGCGCAGCGGAACGTTGTACTTGCCGGCGAACTCCACCGAACGGATCTGCAGCACCTTGGAACCGAGGCTGGCCATTTCCAGCATCTCTTCGAAGGTGATCTTCTCCAGGCGACGGGCCTGCGGCACTACGCGCGGGTCGGTGGTGTAGACGCCATCCACATCGGTGTAGATCTGGCACTCGTCAGCTTTCAGCGCCGCCGCCAGGGCCACGCCGGTGGTGTCGGAGCCGCCGCGACCGAGGGTGGTGATGCTGCCGTGCTCGTCGACACCCTGGAAGCCCGCAACCACGACCACGCGGCCTTCCTTGAGGTCGGCACGAATCTTGTGGTCGTCGATTTGCAGGATGCGCGCCTTGTTGTGCGCGCTGTCAGTGAGAATGCGCACCTGGTTGCCGGTGTAGGACACCGCTGGCACACCACGCTTGATCAAGGCCATGGTCAGCAAGGCAATGGTCACCTGCTCACCGGTCGACACGATCACGTCCAGTTCACGCGGAACCGGCTGATCGGTGATCTGCTTGGCCAGGTCGATCAGGCGATTGGTTTCACCGCTCATGGCCGACAGCACGACGACCAGGTCGTCGCCCGCTTCACGGTGTTTCTTGACCTTATCGGCTACCTGCTCGATCCGCTCGATGGAACCGACAGAGGTGCCGCCAAATTTCTGTACGATCAACGCCATTTCAATGGTGCCTCAGCCCATACAGGGCCCCAAAAAACAATCCAACATGAAGGGGTGGCGGAAGTGGCCGGTGACGCTGCTGCCTGCCACCGGGTGCGGCACCCGGGGGCTTCGCACCCGCCACTGAACCGCCTACCCCTTCATCTCAAAGTCCCTGCTCTGCGAATGGCACGGCCAGCGCCAGGGCCTTGTCCAGCGCAGCGACGTCGACGCCACCGCCCTGGGCCATGTCCGGACGGCCACCGCCCTTGCCACCCACCGCCGCAGCGGCTTGCTTCATCAGATCGCCAGCCTTGAGTTGGCTGGAGAGGTCCTTGGTCACGCCGGCCACCAACACGACCTTGCCCTCATGCTCGCTGCCCAGCAGGATCACTGCGTGGCCGAGCTTGTTCTTCAACTGATCGACCAGGGCCAGCAGGGCCTTGCCATCCTGCCCATCCAGGCGGGCGGCGAGGACCTTGGCACCCTTGACCTCAACAGCCGCGTTGGAGAGATCGTCCCCTGCGGCGCTGGCGGCCTTGGCCTGCAGCTGTTCCAGCTGCTTCTCCAGCTGACGGTTGCGCTCAAGCACAGCCGACAACTTGTCGATCAGGTTGTCACGGTTACCCTTGACCAGTTGCGCGGCTTCCTTGACCTGCTCTTCGGCAGCGTTCAGGTAGGCCAGCGCAGCGGCGCCGGTGACTGCTTCGATACGGCGTACGCCAGAGGCCACGCCGCCTTCGCTGATGATCTTGAACAGGCTGATGTCACCGGTACGCTTGGCGTGGATACCGCCACACAGCTCTACCGAGAAATCGCCACCCATGGTCAGCACGCGCACGGTATCGCCGTATTTCTCACCGAACAGCGCCATGGCACCTTTGGCCTTGGCGGTTTCGATGTCGGTCAGTTCGGTCTCGACCGGCGTGTTCTTGCGCACTTCGCGGTTGACGATGTCTTCCAGCTGCTTGAGCTGCTCCGGCTTCACCGCTTCGAAGTGGCTGAAGTCGAAACGCAGGCGCTGGCTGTCGACCAGCGAGCCCTTCTGTTGCACGTGCTCGCCCAGCACCTGACGCAACGCTTCGTGCAGCAGGTGGGTAGCCGAGTGGTTCAGCGAGGTGGCGTGCTGAACGTCTGCATCGACCTTGGCCTCCACCGGCGCACCGATCAGCAGCGCACCGCTGGTGACCACACCGTGGTGCAGGAAGGCCCCGCCGGTCTTGGTGGTATCACGTACGTCAAAGCGTGCAGCACCCGCCTGCAGGTACCCGCTGTCACCCACCTGGCCGCCGGACTCGGCGTAGAACGGCGTGCGGTCCAGCACCACTACGCCCTGCTCGCCCACCCCCAGCTGGTCGACCGATTGGCCGTCCTTGTACAAGGCGATGATCTTGCCCTGGCCTTCGGTTGCGTCGTAACCGAGGAACTCGGTGGCGCTGTCGACCTTGACCAGGCTGTTGTAGTCCATGCCGAAGGCGCTGGCAGAACGGGCGCGCTCACGCTGGGCGTCCATTTCACGCTCGAAGCCGGCTTCGTCGATGGTCAACTCGCGCTCACGGGCAATGTCGGCCGTCAGGTCCATCGGGAAACCGTAGGTGTCATACAGCTTGAACACCACATCGCCGGGTACCACGGCGCCTTGCAACTGGGCCAGATCTTGCTCGAGGATGCGCAGGCCCTGCTCCAGGGTCTTGGCGAACTGCTCTTCTTCGGCCTTGAGCACGCGCTCGATGTGCGCTTGCTGGCTGGTCAGCTCGGGGAAGGCTTCGCCCATTTCGGCCACCAGGGCAGCAACGATCTGGTAGAAGAAGCTGCCCTTGGCGCCCAGCTTGTTACCGTGGCGGCAAGCGCGGCGGATGATGCGGCGCAGTACATAGCCACGGCCTTCGTTGGATGGCAGCACGCCGTCGGCAATCAGGAAGCCGCAGGAGCGGATGTGGTCGGCCACCACTTTCAGCGAAGCCTGGCCGTCATTGCTGCAACCGATGGCCTTGGCCGCCGCTGCCAGCAGGTTCTGGAACAGGTCGATCTCGTAGTTGGAGTGCACGTGCTGCAGCACGGCGCTGACACGCTCCAGGCCCATGCCGGTGTCCACCGACGGCGCTGGCAGTGGGTGCAGCACGCCATCGGCAGTGCGGTTGAACTGCATGAAGACGTTGTTCCAGATCTCGATGTAGCGGTCACCGTCTTCTTCCGGCGAACCGGGCGGACCACCCCAGATGTCCGGGCCGTGGTCGTAGAAGATCTCGGTGCATGGGCCGCACGGGCCAGTATCGCCCATGGTCCAGAAGTTGTCGGATGCGTAGGGGGCGCCCTTGTTGTCACCGATGCGCACCATGCGCTCGGCAGGCACGCCTACTTCCTTGGTCCAGATGTCGTAGGCTTCGTCGTCGGTGGCGTAGACCGTGACCCAGAGCTTTTCCTTGGGCAGGTTCAGCCATTTTTCCGAGGTCAGGAAGGTCCAGGCGAAGGTGATGGCGTCGCGCTTGAAGTAGTCGCCGAAGCTGAAGTTGCCCAGCATTTCGAAGAACGTGTGGTGACGCGCGGTGTAACCGACGTTTTCCAGGTCGTTGTGCTTGCCGCCCGCGCGCACGCACTTCTGGCTACTGACCGCACGGGTATAGGCACGCTTCTCGGCACCGAGGAAGCAGTCCTTGAACTGGTTCATGCCTGCGTTGGTGAACAGCAGGGTGGGGTCGTTGTTCGGGATCAGCGAACTGGAGGCAACTCGGGTATGGCCCTGCTCTTCGAAGAAGCGAAGGAAGGCTTCACGGATTTCTGCGCTTTTCATAGGTTCTTCCACGGAAACGGCGGCCGTTTGGGCTAATACGTCGAATCGACGAAACGACGGCAAAGGGCGCCATTATAGCCAGCCTGAACAGGAGATACAGTGTGTTTGTACACCAGAACGGCATTGTGCGGATGAAATGCCGTTCATCGACACTGTCAAGGTCGCCTGGCAGCGCTGCACGGCCACGCTGGCGGTACATAAGCAATACCTGGGCACCCAGCCCAAAGGGGATGCTGCGCCTTTCTTCTCGATACCGGAATGCGCCATGCCTGAGCTGAACCTGTCCAAACTGCACTCGGACCCACACCCGCTCCCCCACCCTACGCCATTGATCAATGCCAGCCCCGTCTATTACCTCGACGATCGACAGGCTGGCAGCCACCACACCGCATTCATCAACAAGGACCACCCCCAGCAGCAGACAGAGGTGAAGTACATACAGGCTGATGGCAATGTGCGTATCACACTGGAACGCGCCTATGCGCTGGGGCGACGTTACCGTCGCCTGGCGCCCAGCACCGAGCTGCTGGTGTTCAATGTCGCCCCGCGCGCCACAGGTTCGGATGCACGGCAAAAACGTGTGCAGATCACGACCCACGACTGCTTGCTGGAAGTCACGGTCAACGGCGCGCTATTCATGGTCGCCCAGCATACCGCTGAAGCCATTGCCATTCGCCTGACCGATGGCGGGCACCAGGTGGTCATTACCGGGCAGGTCCGCAAGCCGGTACTGATCGACATGATCGGCAGCGGCAACAGCATCGAGACAGGGGCCGGCATGGTGCACATTGATGCGCACACCGGCACGCACCAGGTAGTCGTCGGTAGCGGCCCTGTCCTGATCGACAAAGGCAATGCGGTGGTCAATGTCACCGGCCACTGCCTGCTTGGCCAGGCCAATTCCAGCACCGTGCTCTACCGCAACACGGCGTACGATGCGCACCTGGCCCAGCCTGTAGCGGCCGAGCATCAGGCGCTAGGCCGCATCGGTGTGCAAGTGACGGGTGATGAGGCGTTCCGCCGGGCGGTAGAAGATGCGCTGGTGCTGATGCGCAAATTGCCGTGCGGCCAAGCACTGCTGGCAGGCCTGGACAACAAGGCCGGGCATACCGGAAAACCGATCAGGGTGAGCGAAGCGGCCAGGCAACAGTTCACTTGCTACACGCCCAGCGATGACGAGCAGGACGAAGACGAAGGCCACTTCATCATCAACGAAAACCAGAGCAGCTGGGGCTACAGCGGTGGCATGCTGGCCTACAACCCGAACTGGTCGACGGCAACCCAATTGCCGCTGCTGGACCTGTACCGCTGCCTGTGCCAGGGCTGGAATTCCATGACCGGCACCGTATTCCCAGGCCAGACAGAGGTTCAGGGCACTTACGGCGCCTACCCGGTAGACAACCTGTTACTGCAAAGCATCGGCTTGCCCACCGACTGCAGATTCAACTTTGGGGGCGCTACTGCGCTTAACACCAACCCCGCCGCTTTCACTGAAAACGGATTACGCCAGGCACTGCAACTGGAACTGCGCACGCAACTGTAAGCAACGCCTCAGCTCAACCGCTGCCCTGCATCGGGCACGATCAGAAGCCCTGCCCTGAGGCCATTCTTGACCTTGGGGTTGGGGAAGATGATGCGCGCGCCCTCTTCCTCGACCACCCAACGCATCTCGGCCAGGTCTTCAGCCAGCAGGTAACCTTTGCTCAGTTCGGAAAAATTCTCGATATCCGCCGGCAGGTGCAGGTGAAAGCTGTCGCTGTGCTTGATGATTTCGCGGGAGACACTGAACAGCTGCAGGCCTTCCAGCGAGTCTTCGTCTTCGGGTTCTTCAGCCGTGATGATCCTGATCAGGCGGTCTTCGAGCTTGTCGAGGTTGACTTGCTCGTTCTGGCCGAACGGGCGGGCCTTGCCCAGCTCCAGGGTGAACGCTTCAGCCTCCAGCTGTTCGTAGGTAAAGGCGCTGAAGGTGATGGAAGGCTTGCTTTGCAGCAATACCGCCTGCATGCCCGCCGCTGCCAGGCGTGCCAGTTGGCGACGAGAGTGCTGGCGCCCCTCTTTATAGGGGTACAAGGCAAACTGCTCGATCTTCGAACCGCGGATGGCAGTATGCAGATCGTAATGCAGGCGGCTGCGCCCCGGCTTGCTGAAGAACACCCGGGCGAACTGCTCGAGCTCGGCCGCACGCAACGCCTCGAAACCGCTGGACAGCTCGTGGCGCCCGTTGAACAGGCGGTTGATGTCCTGTTCGATGAAACGCTCACCCTTGCGCATCGCCACCGGGTTGCCGAACAGGAACAACACCCGCGCCTTGGGCTTGATCGACCCGTCGGCCACGCCATGCAGCAGCCGTTCGAGCAACTCGATCGGCGCTGTCTCGTTACCATGAATACCGGCAGACAACAGCAAGTCCAGGCCGCAATCCTCGCTGTCGGGTGGGCGCACTTCGAGCGCCCCCTCCCCTAGCCAGCGCAAACGCGTGCCCTTGGTGGTCACTTGGGTCTTCTCGGCCGGTTCGTGATCGGTGAGGGTCAGCTCAAGCAATTTACCAAGGGCGAGCATAGGAACTTCCTTAGTGGGTGTGGCCGCAGTCGGGGCCATGGACGTGATCGTCGTCTTCGCCAAGCTCTGCAGGTTCCATTTCCAGCTGCAGGCTGACCAAGTTGGTGGCCATGGGCCGCAGCAGCAGGTTGGCGTACTCGGCGTCGCCTTCCTCGACATCCACACCGATCAGCAACTGGCCGCGGCCATCCTGCTGGATCCACACTTCCTTGCCTTGCCAGACCACGGCAAAACGGGTGCAGGAGGTTTCGAGCTGGGTGCCGTCTTCATCTTCGAGGATCAGGCGCAGGGCGTCGGTCATTACAATTCTCTCTTCAAGGTTGGCGTTGGAACGGGTACACCGAGCCCAACTTCAGAATCTGGGTCAATTCATCCAGTGCGGTACGGCACTCCACCAGCAGTTGCGGGTCGGCCAGGTCCGCCTCGACCAGGCGATCACGGTAGTGCTTGTCGACCCATTGCAGCAGGGTGTCGTACAGCGGGGCGGTCATGATAACGCCTTGGTTGACCGCCGCCAGTTCCGTTTCATTCAAGGCCACGCGCAAACGCAGGCAAGCCGGGCCACCGCCGTTCTGCATGCTCTGCTTGAGGTCGAACACCTTGACCTCCTTCACCGGGCCGCCCTGGCGGGTCAACTGCCCAAGGTACGCCCAGACGCGTTCATTGTTGCGGCACTCTTCCGGCACCACCAGCAGCATGGAGCCGTCGTCACGGCTGAGCAACTGGCTGTTGAACAGATAGGAACGCACTGCATCCTCTACCGCCACTGCCGAGCGCGGCACGCAGATGGCCTGGAAACGGCCGCCCTTGCTGGCCAGTTTAGCGCGCAACTGGCCCAGTACCGTGTCAGTCTCGAGGAAAGCGTCCTCGTGGTAGAACAGCACCTCGCCATTGCCCACCGCAATCACGTCATTGTGGAACACGCCCTGGTCGATCACTGCCGGGTTCTGTTGAGCGTAGACCACCCCGTCCTCATGCAGGCCATGCAAACGGGCCACGGCCTGCGAGGCCTCCAGGGTCTGCCGGGCGGGGTATTTCTGCGGTGCCGGGTAACGGCTGTCGAATGCACTGCGGCCGTAGACGAAGAACTCCACGCCAGCCTCCCCATAGGCGCGGCAGAAGCGCGTATGGTTGGCAGCGCCCTCGTCACCGAACTGCGCCACGGCAGGCAACGCCGGGTGGTGGGCGAAGCGTTGCTCGTCGTTGAACATCGCGGCCAGCACGCGACTGGTGGTCGGGTGCTCGATGCTGCGGTGGTATTTGCAATTGAGGTTGGCGGCAGTGAAGTGCACGCGGCCATCGGCGGTGTCGGCACTGGGGCTGACCGTGGCAGCGTTGGCCACCCACATGCTCGAAGCCGAACAGGTGGCCACCAGCAACGGCATGGCCTCTTTGGCAGCGCGCTGGATCACGTCGGCATCGCTGCCGCTGAAGCCCAGACGGCGGAGCGCGGCCACATCCGGGCGCTCCTGCGGCGCCAGCACGCCCTGCTTGAAGCCCATGTCGGCCAATGCCTTCATCTTCGCCAGGCCCTGGCGTGCAGCTTCCCGCGGGCTGGAGCCTTGCTGGCTGTTGCTTTGCGAAGCCACGTTACCGTAGGACAGGCCGCCGTAGTTGTGGGTAGGCCCCACCAGGCCATCAAAATTCACTTCATAGGATTTCATCGGCAAGGCTCCGTGACCTGTTGTTATAGGGTGACGCCCGGCGTAAGGGTGGCCGGCAAGGCAAGGCTGGCAGTCTCCAGCGAAGCCACGGGGTAAGCGCAGTAGTCGGCCGCGTAATAGGCACTGGCGCGATGGTTGCCACTGGCACCGACGCCACCGAAGGGTGCGCTGCTGGCTGCACCGGTCAGTTGCTTGTTCCAGTTGACGATGCCGGCGCGGCTGCGCAGCCAGAAATGCTGGTAGCGGGCGCGCGAATCGGACAGCAAGCCGGCAGCCAGGCCGTACTGGGTGTTGTTGGCTTCATCGATGGCCGCATCGAAATCGGCATAGCGGACCACTTGCAGCAGCGGCCCGAAGAACTCTTCATCCGGGCGCTGTGCCACGGCGCTGACATCGATGATGCCAGGGGTAAGCAATGCGGCATCGGCTTGCGGCTGCGTCATTTCCAGCAGTTTCACGCCACCCTTGGCGGCCAGTTCGGCCTGGGCAGCCAGCAGCGCCTGCGCGGCCTGCAGCGAAATCACCGAGCCCATGAACGGTGCCGGCTGTTCATCGAACGCCCCCACCGTGATGGTTCTGCACACCTCTACCAGGCGCGCGAGCAGCGCATCGCCCCAGGCACCCTGGGGCACCAGCAGGCGACGTGCGCAGGTGCAGCGCTGGCCGGCGGAAATGAACGCCGACTGAATGATGGTATAAACCGCAGCGTCGAGGTCCTTGACCTCGTCTACCAGCAATGGGTTGTTGCCACCCATTTCCAGCGCCAGGATCTTGTCCGGGCGCCCGGCAAACTGCTGGTGCAACAGGTTGCCAGTGCGGCTGGAACCGGTGAAGAACACGCCATCGATACCTGGGTCGCCAGCCAGTGCCACACCGGTTTCACGCCCGCCCTGAACCAGGTTCAGCACACCCGCCGGCAGGCCGGCGGCGATCCAGCAGTGCACTGTCAGTTCCGCCACCTTGGGGGTCAGCTCACTCGGTTTGAACACCACGCAGTTGCCCGCCAGCAGCGCCGGAACGATATGCCCGTTCGGCAGGTGGCCAGGGAAGTTGTAAGGGCCGAACACCGCGACCACACCATGGGGCTTGTGCCGCAGCACTGCCGTGGCATCGGCCAGCGGGCCGCTCTTTTCACCGGTGCGCTCACGGTAACTTTGTATGGAAATGGCCACCTTGTTGACCATGCTGGTCACTTCGGTGGCCGATTCCCACAGCGGCTTGCCGGTTTCCTCGCCAATGCACTGGGCCATGGCTTCGGCATGCGCCTTCAACTGTGCGGCAAACTGCTCCAGCACACCGATGCGCGCGTCCAGGCTCAGTTGCGCCCAGGCTGGGAACGCCTGGCGCGCAGCCTTTACGGCGGGGGCGGCCCCGCCGGGGGCGGGGGCCCCCCCCCCCCCCA
>NZ_AEWE02000008.1:0-20233 GCF_000190455.2 Pseudomonas sp. TJI-51 | reverse complement strand
GGCCGGCCTGCCAATTGCCGGCGATGTAGTGCGTGGTCATTTATTAGCCCTCCCGGCTCGCCGACATGGGCACAGCGCGCACATTGTCGCCAGCGCCCATGCGCAGGCGTTTGGCGGTCAGCGGGTCGACCACCAGGGTTCCGGCGGCCAGACGCGCAGGTGCAGCGGTGATACGGCAGTCGTCGCGCTTGCGGTTGTGGATGATGTAGGGGGTGGCGTCATCGCCCGGCGTGCCAACCGCCAGCACCAGCGTCTGGCTGTCGCGCACGGCGCGGATCCTGCCGGTGTCACACTCGATGGCGGGGCCGGCGTCGAAAATGTCGACATAGCCCTGGTAAGTGAAACCTTCCTGCTTGAGCATGGCCAGTGCCGGCTCGGTGTCCTTGTGCACACGGCCGATCACGTTGCGCGCCGCGTCTGACAGGAAGCAGGTGTACAGCGGGAACTTCGGCATCAGCTCGGCGATGAACGACTTGTTGCCCACGCCGGTCAGGTAGTCCGCCTGGCTGAACTCCATCTTGAAGAAGTGCCGGCCCAGGCTTTCCCAGAACGGCGAACGCCCCTGCTCATCCGACATGCCGCGCATTTCGGCGATGATCTTCTTGCCGAACAACTCGGGGAACTCGGCAATGAACAGCATGCGCGCCCGCGACAGCAAGCGGCCGTTGAGCCCGGCACGGTAGTCGCTGCGCAGGAACAGCGAGCACAGCTCGGAGTTGCCGGTCAGGTCGTTGGCCAGAAACAGCGTAGGGATTTCGCGGTAGATCTTCAGCTCCTGCGAGGCACTGACGGTCAGGCCGACCCGGTAGTTGTACCAAGGCTCGCGCAAGCCAACGGCACCGGCGATGGCACTGATGCCTACCACCAGGCCTTCGTCGTTTTCCAGCACGAACAGGTAGTCGGTGTCGCCGCGCTCGGCCTCGCCCCGAAAGCTCTTTTCCGCCCAACCTACGCGATGCTCCAGGCGCTCTTCGTTGGCCGGCAGCGTGGTCAGCCCGGTGGTGCCGGTGCTGCGTGCCAATTCGATCAACGCAGGCAAATCGCTGCTGCGTACAGGACGAACGATCATGCTATCTCCTTGTGCGGCGGCATGGGCCGGCGCGAAACTCTGCTAACGCATCAATCCCGAAACGCCTGTTGCCAGGCCTCAGGCCGCCACCAGGCGCACGCTGGCGCCCTCGCCCACGCCCAGCGCCTCGGCTGCTGCAACGCTCAGGCTGACCGGCTTGCCGGGCACCCAATCCAGCTCCAGCAGCACTGCCCGGTAGTCCTGCAACAGGCCGTTGCACACCAGGTACGGGCGCCCGCCCTTGGTTGGCACGTCGTCGATTTTCACTGGGGCCACCCGGCTCTGGGCGATCGAGCGGATGCCCGAGGTACGCGCATGCAGGGTTGGGCCGCCGTCGAATATGTCGATGTAGTGCTCGGTCTCGAAGCCCTCCCGCATGAGGATGTCGAAGGTGATCTGCGCCCGCGGGTGCACCTGGCCCATGGCTTCCTGCGCCAGGTCTGGCAGCAGCGGCACGTAGATCGGGTAGTGCGGCATGAGTTCGGCGAGAAAGGTGCGGCTCTTCAGGCCGCACAGGCGCTCGGCATCGGCATAGTTGAGGTCGAAGAAATTGCGCCCGATCGCATCCCAGAATGGCGATTCGCCCTTTTCGTCGCTGTAACCGACGATCTCGGTCACCACCGAGTCAGCGAAGCGTTCCGGGTGCGCAGCCATGAACAGCAGGCGGCCGCGGGAATTGAGTTCGGCCCAGCCGCTGTTCACCAGCTCTGGCAACACGTAGAAACTGGTCAGCAGGCTGTTGCCGGTCAGGTCATGGCACAGCGAGAGCACGTGGATCTTGTTGTGGATCTTCAGCTCGCGCGAGGCGTGCACGAAGGTCTCGTTGCGAAAACTGTAGAACGGCTCGGAGTAGCCAGCCGAGGCCACGATGGCCGAGCAGCCGGCGAGCTTGCCGGTTTCGCTGTCTTCGAGCACGAAGAAGTAGCTTTCCTCGCCATTGAAGCTGACCTCCGCGGCGAAGGACGTCTCGGAGGCGGCAATCTTGTCGCCCAGGCGAGCAGAGTCGTCCGGCAGCGAGGTGACACCAATGGGGCTGTCGGCAGCCATGCGCTGCACTTCGTTCAGGTCAGCCATTTGCGCGGGGCGCATCACCAGCATGGTGTCACTCCTTTGGAATACGGGCCGCTCATGGCGGCACGGAAAAACGGCAGGCGCATGGGCACCTGCTGTGGAATCGCAAATCGCCGGCCTGGTACAACCTTGGCTGCGGCCGGCGAAGGGACCGCAGGCGGATCAGCCTTGGGTCAGCGTGGCAACGGCGCGCTCGAAGCGGTCCAGGCCTGCATCGATATCGGCGTCTTCAACCACCAGGCTTGGCGCGAAGCGGACCACGTCCGGACCGGCCTGCAGCACCATCACGCCTTCTTTCTCGGCGGCATTGAGTACGTCCTTGGCCTTGCCTTGCCAGGCCTCGGCCAACACGCAACCCAGCAGCAGGCCAACACCACGCACCTGGCTGAACAGGTTGTACTTCTGCCCGATCTGCTCCAGGCGGGCCTTGAACCGCGCGTGCTTGGCCTTGATGCCGGCCAGGGTTTCCGGGGTGTTGACCACGTCCAGCACCGCGCAGGCAACCGCGCAGCCCAGCGGGTTGCCGCCGTAGGTGGTGCCGTGGGTGCCCACAGTCAGGTGCTTGGCCAGCTCGGTGGTGGTCAGCATGGCGCCGATCGGGAAGCCACCGCCCAGGCTCTTGGCGCTGGTGAGGATATCCGGGGTCACGCCGTAGTGCTGGTAGGCATACAGCGAGCCGGTACGGCCCACACCCGTCTGCACTTCGTCGAAGATCAGCAGGGCATTGTGCTCGTCACACAGCTTGCGAGCGCCTTCCAGGTAAGCCTTGTCGGCCGGCACCACGCCGCTCTCACCCTGGATCGGCTCGATCACCACGGCGCACGTCTTGTCGGAAATCTGTGCCTTCAACGCTTCCAGGTCGTTGTACGGCACGTGGCTGATGCCGGTGATCTTCGGGCCGAAGCCATCGGAGTACTTCGGCTGGCCGCCGACGCTGACGGTAAACAGGGTACGACCGTGGAAACTGTTCACGGTGGCGATGATTTCGTGCTTTTCAGGGCCGAAGCGGTCATGGGCAACCCGGCGGGCCAGCTTGAAGGCAGCCTCGTTGGCCTCGGCGCCGGAGTTGCAGAAGAACGCACGGTCGGCAAAGGTGGCGTTTACCAGCTTGTGGGCCAGGCGCAGTGCCGGTTCGTTGGTGAATACGTTGGAGACGTGCCAGAGGGTGTTGGCCTGCTCGGTCAGGGCCTTGACCAGCGCCGGGTGGCAGTGGCCCAGGGCGTTTACCGCGATGCCGCCGGCAAAGTCGATCAACTCGCGACCGGACTGGTCCCAGACACGGGAACCCTCGCCTCGCACAGGAATGAAGGCCGCCGGAGAATAGTTGGGGACCATGACCTGGTCGAAATCGGCACGTTGCACCGGGGCTTGCTCAACGGACATCTGAGTCTCCTGAAGAGGAACGCTGGCCTGGAAGTGGCGAGCGATGGGGGGGATTGTAAGGACTGATCTGCGCCTGTCCTTGCGGCCAAGCGACAACTTGTTACAGCGCAAAACCCAGTTTTAGCAAGGTTTTCGGCAATGCGACAAACACTGTCGCAATCGCGCAGTGTACGGGAGAGAGGGGGCTGGGTGAACGGGTGTTCACCTGGAGATCAAGGAGTAGAAGGTGCAAGCCGATATTTTTATGCCGTAGCGGGTGTGAGGCGTTGGTATAGCGCCGTGGCGGGTGCATGATGTTGTTCTAGTAGCGCGGCGCACGATATCCGCCCCACCATCACCCTCAAGGCATACACCCCGGCCCCAACCGAGCTATCAACCCTTTTCAGCCGGCGCCGAACTCAACTCGAACGGGCTGCTGCTACGCCGCTGGTTACGGTCTTCCCGCGGCGTAGCACCAAAGAAATTGCGGTACGCACTGGAAAAATGCGGCCCCGACGAGAAACCACAGGAAAGCCCGATCTGGATGATCGATTTGCTGGTCTGCATCAGCATCTGCCGCGCCTTGTTCAGCCGCAGCTCCAGGTAGTACTGGCTCGGCACGCGGTTCAGGTACTGCTTGAAAATGCGCTCCAACTGCCGGCGCGAGACGCATACGTGCTGGGCAATTTCGTCGGTGGTCAGCGGTTCTTCGATATTGGCTTCCATCAGCAACACCGCCTGGGTCAGCTTGGGGTGGCTGGAGCCGAGACGATTCTGCAGCGGAATACGTTGGCGCTCGCCCCCCTCGCGGATACGCTCGACCACCAGTTCCTCCGACACCGCACCGGCAAGCTCGGCGCCGTGATCGCGGGCCAGCACCGCCAGCAGCAGGTCGGTAACGGCCATGCCGCCGCACGCCGTGAGGCGGTCACGATCCCAGTCAAACAGGTGGCTGGTGGCGATGACCCTGGGGAAGCGCTCGGCAAAATCATCCTGCCAACGCCAGTGCACGGCAGCCCGGTAACCATCGAGCAAACCCAGCATCGCCAGCGGGTACACACCGGCTGCAAGCCCCCCGATCATGCAGCCGCTGCGCGCCAGCTGCTTGAGCGCGGCCGACAACGCAGCCCCTACCGCCACGGGTGGCTCGTCTGCCAGCAGGAACAGCTTGTGACAACCTTCCAGGCCACCGTTCCAGGGCTCGCCTGGCAGGCGCCAGGCACCTTCCGGCGCAGGCTCGGCCTGCAGGAACGACAGTTCGTAGACCACGTCCGGATGCACCCGCTGCGCCACCTGCAACACTTCCTCGGCCAGCGCCAGGGTCAAGGGCCTGGTGCTGGGCCAGATGAGAAAACCGATTCGCTGGGTGGTCATAAGGTACGGTCCGAAACCTGAGGTCGTTCGAGTCTGTGCGCCGGGTCAGGCCGCGCTCGCCGCGCAGCATGCCCTATTCTGGTGCAAAAATGCAGCTTTTACTTCAGGCTGCCGGAGAGGAACTGCTTCAGGCGTTCCGACTGCGGGTTGGCCAGCACTTCACGCGGGCAGCCGGTCTCTTCCACCAGCCCCTTGTGCAAGAACACCAACTGGTTGGACACCTCGCGGGCAAAGCCCATTTCGTGGGTGACCACGACCATGGTCCGGCCTTCCTGGGCCAGCGCCTGCATTACCTTCAGCACATCGCCGACCAGCTCGGGGTCGAGTGCCGAAGTCGGCTCGTCGAACAGCATAACCTCAGGCTCCACCGCCAGGGCGCGGGCAATTGCCACACGTTGTTGCTCCCCGCCAGACATGTGCCCCGGGAAGGCGTCCTTGCGGTGGGCGACACCCACCTTGGCCAGGTAGTGCTCGGCCTTTTCCAGGGCTTCCTTGCGGTTCACGCCCAACACATGCACCGGCGCCTCGATGATGTTCTCCAGCGCGGTCATGTGCGACCACAGGTTGAAATGCTGAAACACCATCGACAGCCGCGAGCGCATGCGCTGCAACTGACGCGGGTCTGCGGCCTTCAGCGCGCCGTCCTTGCCAGCGACCAGCCTGAGCTCTTCGTTGTTGAGCAGGATCTTGCCGGCGTGCGGCTGCTCCAGCAGGTTGATGCAACGCAGGAAGGTCGACTTGCCCGAACCGCTGGAGCCGATGATGCTGATGACGTCGCCGGCCTTGGCCGCCAGCGACACGCCCTTGAGTACTTCATGGCTGCCGTAGCGCTTGTGCAGGTCTTGGACTTCGAGTTTGTACATGCTGTCGATTCTCACAAAGCGGTCAGTGCTTGCGTGGCGCCAGGTAGCCGAGCCAGCGGCGTTCGGCCATCTTGAACAGGCGCACCAGGATGAAGGTCAGGCACAGGTAGAACACGCCCGCCGTGATATAGGCCTCGAAAGGCAGGTAGTACTGCGCATTGACCGTGCGTGCGGCGCCGGTTATGTCGATCAGGGTGACGATCGACGCCAGGCTGGTGGTCTGCAGCATCATGATCACTTCGTTGCTGTACTGCGGCAGCGCCCGGCGCAGGGCCGAAGGCAGCAGGATGCGGCGGTACATCTTCATGCGTGACATGCCCATGGCCTTGGCCGCCTCGATCTCGCCATGCGGCGTGGCCTTGAGGCTGCCGGCGATGATTTCTGCGGTGTAGGCACTGGTGTTGATGCCAAACGCCAGGCACGCACAGAACGTGGCGCTGGACAACAGCGGCCAGAAGACACTGTCGCGTACCGCTTCGAACTGGGCCAAGCCGTAGTAGATCAGAAACAGCTGCACCAGCATCGGCGTCCCGCGGATCACATAGGTATAGAGCCAGGCGGTGAAGTTGACCACCGGCTGCCGCGACACCCGCATCAAGCCCAACGGAATAGCCCCCAGCAAGCCGAAGAACAACGAAATGGCCAGCAGCTTGAGGGTGTTCAGCAGGCCGCCGAAGTACATCGGCAACGCCTCCCAGATGACGTTGTAGTCGAAGATCATAGTTCAGCCACCTTGACGCCCACCGAGTAGCGGCGCTCCAGAAACTTCAGGGCCAGCAGCGAAACACTGGTCAGCACCAGGTACAACGCGGCCACCGCCAGGAAGAAGGTGAACGGCTCGCGCGTGGCGTCGGCCGCCTGTTTGGCCTTGAACATCATGTCCTGCAGGCCGACCACCGAAATCAGCGCGGTGGCTTTGGTCAGCACCAGCCAGTTGTTGGTGAAACCAGGAATCGCCAGGCGGATCATTTGCGGAACCTGGATACGGAAGAACACCTGGCGCGCGCTCATGCCATAGGCGAGCCCCGCCTCGGCCTGCCCCTTGGGAATGCCGAGGAAGGCGCCGCGGAAGGTTTCCGACAGGTAGGCACCGAAGATGAAGCCCAGGGTACCGATGCCCGCGATCAGCGGGTTGAGGTCGATGTAGTCTTCGTAGCCGAGCAGCGGCGCCACCCGGTTGATGATGTCTTGCCCGCCGTAGAAGATCAGCAGGATCAGGACCAGGTCCGGAATGCCACGGATGACCGTGGAATACAGGTCGCCAAGCCAGGCCAGCCAGCGCACCGGCGACAAGCGCAGCGCCACACCGATCAGGCCGAGCACGATGGCCAGGGCCATCGACGACAGGGCAAGCTGCAGCGTCAGCCACGCCCCGTCGAGGATGACTGCCCCGTAGCCTTTCAACATGATGAGGTCCTCGACCTAGAGAATGAAAAATGGTGCAAACCTCAGAGCCTCTGCTGTTTGCACCATTGCACAGGTAAACCCGACGTCTTAGTTCGAGTCTGGACCGTAGATGTCGAAGTTGAAGTACTTCTTCTCGATTTCCTGGTACTTGCCGTTGGCGCGGATGGCGTCGATGGCCTTGTTGATGCGCTCGCGGTTGGCGTCGTCGCCCTTGCGTACGGCAATGCCGATACCGTCACCGAAGTACTTGGCGTCGGTGAAGGCCGGGCCTACGAAGGCAAAGCCCTTGCCAGCGTCGGTTTTCAGGAAACCGTCTTCCAGCAGGGTGGCGTCAGCCACGGTGCCATCGAGGCGACCGGCTGCCACGTCCAGGTAGATTTCGTTCTGGGTGCCGTAAGGCACGACGGTGGCACCTTTGGCGCCCAGCACTTCCTTGGCGAAGCGGTCGTGGATCGAGCCGCGCTGTACGCCGATCTTCTTGCCCTTGAGTTCGTCCAGGCTGTCGCTGACGGTGGTGCCTTCCTTCATGACCAGGCGCGCCGGCGTCAGGTAGTAGCGCTTGGTGAAGTCGACCGACTTCTTGCGGTCTTCGGTGATCGACATCGACGACAGGATGGCGTCGATCTTGCGCACCTTCAGCGCCGGAATCAGGCCATCGAATTCTTGCTCGACCCAGGTGCACTTGGCCTTCATCTCTTCGCACAAGGCGTTGCCGATGTCGTAGTCGAAGCCAGCGATGCTGCCGTCGGGCTGTTTGAAGGCGAAGGGTGGGTAGGCGGCCTCGATGCCGATTTTCAACGGCTTTTCATCGGCCTGCGACACCAGGGAAAACACGGACAGCGCCAGGGCGCCAAGCAGTGCAAGCTTCTTCATCAGGTAACTCCATCGGTACGGGGCAATACAAGGCAGATCACGGCTGCCCGATATGCGAATGAGTACAACGCGAGCCGCGCAGGGTTCGACCAAGGCCGCATACCACGAGCGAGTGTGTGGCATTCTAACGACAGCCCGGTAGTCGATATTTCTTCAAAGCGACAACTACTTATAGAAGCGCCTGAAACCGCCGCGGGCGATGTTGACAGCCATTGCAAAATATGCAAAAGCGCAAGAAATAGAACCTATAGAACTAGCAATTCCTGGGCCTATTATTGGCAAAGCCTCGAATTACGGCAAGTGGGGCGAGCGGCACGGCTGCAAATGCCATGAAGCTGCACTGGAATGGGCCGGTTTTGTTTCCGCGCGCCCCGCCATTGTGCGGCACCGGTGACAGAACGGTTACCGATGATTGTCGGGTAACAGTAAAGCAAAAACCCCGCCGGTTGCCCGGGCAGGGTTTCTGTAGGAGCGACTGTCTTTCAAAAATTTGAAAAGCCTGCGCGATTCATTGTGGGAGCGGGCTTGCCCGCGAAGCAGGCGACGCGGTGTCTGGCACCGGCTCCGCCGGTGTTCGCGGGCACGCCCGCTCCCACAAGCGGAACGGTGAATGACAGCCTCTAATCCCCTCTCGAGACACAAGCGGCCTTGCGTCGCGATGGGCCGCAAAGCGGCCCCTGTCATTCAGCGCACACGCCGGTCCGCCATCACGCCGATGCCAGGCTCATCGCCTTGTGGGTATCGATCAGGTGCTGCACCACCCCCGGGTCGGCCAGGGTCGAGATATCGCCCAGCGCATCGTACTCACCGGTGGCAATCTTGCGCAGGATGCGGCGCATGATCTTGCCGGAGCGGGTCTTGGGCAACCCAGGCGCCCACTGGATCACATCCGGGGAAGCGATAGGGCCGATTTCTTTGCGCACCCAGTTCTTCAATTCCAGGCGCAACTGCTCGCTGGCCTCGACACCCGCATTGAGGGTGACATACACGTATATGCCCTGCCCCTTGATGTCGTGCGGCACACCCACCACTGCAGCTTCGGCCACCTTGGCGTGCGCCACCATGGCACTCTCGATCTCGGCCGTGCCCATGCGGTGGCCCGACACGTTGAGCACGTCATCCACGCGACCGGTGATCCAGTAGTAACCGTCCTCGTCCCGGCGCGCGCCGTCGCCGGTGAAGTACATCCCGCGGAAGGTCTTGAAATAGGTATCCACGAAACGGTCGTGGTCGCCATACAGCGAACGCGACTGCCCAGGCCAGGAATCGAGGATCACCAGGTTGCCCTCGGCCGCACCGTCGATCAGGTTGCCCAGGTTGTCCACCAGTGCCGGCACCACGCCGAAGAACGGCCGGGTCGCAGACCCTGGTTTCAGGCCGGTGGCACCCGGCAGCGGGCTGATCAGGATGCCGCCGGTTTCGGTCTGCCACCAGGTGTCGACGATCGGGCAGCGCTCCTTGCCCACGGCCTTGTAGTACCAGCTCCACGCTTCCGGGTTGATCGGCTCGCCCACCGACCCCAGCAGGCGCAGGCTGGAGCCATCGGCCCCGGCTACAGCGGCCTGCCCTTCGGCCATCATGGCGCGGATGGCGGTTGGTGCGGTGTAGAGGATGTTGACCTTGTGCTTGTCGATGATCTTCGACACCCGGGTGATGTCCGGGTAGTTCGGCACGCCCTCGAACAGCAAGGTGGTGGCGCCGTTGGCCAGCGGGCCGTAGACGATATAGCTGTGGCCAGTGACCCAGCCCACGTCCGCGGTGCACCAGTACACCTCACCGGGGCGGTAGTCGAACACGCGCTCATGGGTCAGCGCGGCATATACCAGGTAACCGCCCGTGGTGTGCAGCACCCCTTTTGGCTTGCCGGTGGAACCCGAGGTGTACAGGATGAACAGCGCCTCTTCGGCGCCCATTTCTTTCGGCGCGCAATGGCTGGAAGCCACCTTCATCAGGTCTTCGTACCAGATGTCGCGGTGCTGGTGCCAGGCGATATCGCCACCGGTGCGCTTGCACACGATGATTTTCTGCACGCTGTTGGTTTCAGGGTTGGTCAACGCCAGGTCGACGTTGGCCTTGAGTGGGGTACGACGACCACCGCGCAGGCCCTCGTCGGCAGTGATCACCACCTTGGACTTGCAGTCGATGATCCGGCCGGCCAGCGCCTCCGGCGAGAAGCCGCCGAACACCACCGAATGGATCGCCCCGATGCGTGCACAGGCCAGCATGGCGACCACGGCTTCGGGGATCATCGGCATGTAGATGGTGACCACGTCACCACGGTGCACGTCCTGGCCACGCAGGGCGTTGGCAAACTTGCAGACCTGCTCGTGCAGTTCGCGGTAGGTAATGTTGCGGTGCTCGGAAGGGTCGTCACCTTCCCAGATGATCGCCAGCTGGTCGCCGCGCTCTTCGAGATGACGGTCCAGGCAGTTGGAGGAAACGTTCAGAGTGCCGTCGGCGAACCATTTGATATCGACGTGGTGGTCGTCGAACGAGGTCTGCTTGACCTTGGTGAACGGCTTGATCCAGTCGATACGCTGGGCCTGCTCGCGCCAGAAGCCGTCCGGGTTGATCACCGATTGCTGGTACATGGCCTTGTAAGTGGCCTCGTCGGTCAGCGTAGTGGCCGCAACCTCGGGACGAACGGGATACAGTGGAGCCGCACTCATCTGTGTTACCTCGGTGTAATAGTTGTTTTTGTATGGGACCGTTTGTAACTGTACCAGAGCAACAAAAGCCATTCGACGTTGGTAGTAATTTGGTACGGCCGTACCGGCAGAAGGCTCTGGCGCAAGCCTTACAGCTTGCCTGGCATGCCGCTGAACGCACGGACCGATGGATTGTTACAGATTCTGTTAAAAGACTTTATCAAAACACCCCCTGTTTCGGCCCGGGTGGCGGCCATAAAATTCACTTCGCCAGCAACGGCAAGGCGATTAACAACTGGTAACAGCCCCCACGAAGGCACACGTTGATCTCCCTTTATCTGGTTAGTTGACACTTGATGTACACGCGGCGCCACTAGCGCCGCGCGCCCCCTCACGACCTTAGACAGGTATATTTGAAATGAAAGCTTTACTGGTATTGGTACTGGGTAGTCTTTGCGGCGCGGCACTGGCCGATGAAGCCAAAGATGCCGAGCAGATTCCGGTTGAACAATACAGTTACTCTCAGCACCTGGACATTGCCCGCGTCATTTCCATGAGCGAAGTGCCCAATGTGTGCGAAGTCGTGCCAGCGCGCATGACCTACGAGGACTCCCAGGGGCAGAAGCATATCCTCGAATACCGCGTGATGGGGAACGGCTGCTCTAACGGGTGAAGACGTTGAATCGGGGCCCTGCGGGGCCCCTTCGCGACACAATACCTGTAACTTTAAAGCAGTGCCAAAGTTATTGCCCGCCCCTAATCGCCCGACTTGTTAAGTGAATAATCTCTCAACTTGTTGGCAATGGTGGTATGTGAAACACCCAATCTTTTTCCCAGTGCCCGGCTACTGGAAAACTCGCCCATCAAACTTTCCAGCACCGCTTTTTCAAAGCGCCCGACGATCTGCGAAAGATCCCCTTCCAGCGAAAAATCACCCAGCGGTTGGCGCACGCCATAATCCGGCAAACGAATATGCTCGCTCTTGACCACGCCGCCTTCGCATAATGAAACCGCCTGGAACAAAACGTTCTCCAACTGCCTTACATTACCCGGCCAATGATACTGCCCAAGTTTGTCCATGGCTGCCGGCGCCAAACGTGGCAAGGCGCAGCCGATCTGCCGGCTGGCCTGATCAATAAAATGCTGCACCAGCCCTTCCAGGCCATCCATGCACTCGCGCAAAGGCGGAATGTGCAGCGACAACACGTTGAGGCGGTGATACAAGTCCTGGCGGAATTCACCCCGGGCACACAATTCGGACAAGTCCACCTGGGTGGCGCAGATCACCCGTACATCCAGGTATACCTCTTCATCGCTGCCGACCCGGCGGAAGCACCCGTCCTGCAGGAAGCGCAGCAGCTTGACCTGCAGGCGCGGGCTCATCTCCCCCACCCCGTCAAGGAACAAGGTGCCCCCCGCAGTCAGTTCCAGTAACCCAAGCTTGCCCTCGGCCCGCGCACCTTCGAATGCCCCCGGGCCATAGCCGAACAGCTCGGTCTCGGCCATCGACTCTGGCAACCCGGCACAGTTGAGTGCCATCAATGGCGACTGCCCGCGCGGGCTGGCCAGGTGGCACGCCCGCGCCAGCAACTCCTTGCCGGTGCCGGTCTCGCCCTCGATCAGCAACGGCGCATCCAGCGGCGCCATGCGCCGCGCTTCACGCACCACGGCTGCCATCACCCGCGAACTCTGGAAGATGCTGTCGAAACCCCGCAACTCCTGCTTGCGCACGTTGTAGATGCGCTCGCCAATGCGGTCGGCACGGTGCAGGGTAAGCACGGCACCGGCCAGCGCCTCGCTCTCGTCATGCTCGGACTGCAGCGGCGCGATATCGGCCAGGAACACATCACCCTTGACCTGGATGCGCAGGCCGTTGATACGCGACTTGTTGGCCCGCACCAGCTCCGGCAGGTCGAAATCTTCGACGTAGCGGGCCAATGGCATGCCCGGCACCTCGTCCACGCGCACCCCCAACAGCTGCGCCGCGGCACGGTTGGCCGCAACGATGCTGCCGCCCATATCTACCGACAGCACCGGGAAGTCCAGTGCCCCCAGTAGCGCATTCAGCTCCATGTGCCGGCGCTCGCTGGGCATCAGCCCCACGCGCTTTACGCCGAACACCCCGGCAATGGCCTCGAACTTCGGGCGCAGGGCCTGGAACTGCAAATTGACCAGGTTCGGGCAGTGCAGGTAGATGGCGTTGCCATGGTCACCCCCCACCTCGCCGCGCAGCACGTTGATGCCGTACTCGACCAGCAGGTTGAGGATGTCCCGCAGGATGCCAATGCGATTCTGGCAGTGCACTTTGATACGCATGAGGGCTCTCGCAACGCCGATGTTTTTCAACACAGCGCAGAAAATTCGTAAAGATAAGCTGACAAAAGCCGAACAAACGCCAGCCGAATACGGCGTATTTTCCGCACTCTCGCGAAATTTGTAAAATTTTCGTTACGACATTCAACCCATGAGGCATTTCAACGCAGCCAGACCCCCGTGCAAAGCGGTGAGCAAAAGCCTAATGCTTGGGTATGTGCCGTACATAACAAGAAAGCCCTCACCAGGAGAGCCCTATGAAACAGACGCACTACGTGGCCCGCGAGCCCGATGCGCATGGTTTTATCGATTATCCCCAGCAAGAGCACGCTGTGTGGAATACCCTGATCACCCGCCAGCTGAAGGTGATCGAAGGCCGCGCGTGCCAGGAGTATCTCGACGGTATCGAGCAACTCAACCTACCCCATGAGCGCATTCCGCAGCTGGGTGAAATCAACAAGGTGCTGGGCGCCACCACCGGTTGGCAGGTGGCCCGGGTACCTGCCCTGATCCCCTTCCAGACCTTTTTCGAGCTGCTGGCCAGCAAGCGCTTCCCGGTCGCGACCTTCATTCGCACCCCGCAGGAGTTGGACTACCTGCAGGAACCAGACATCTTCCACGAGATCTTTGGCCACTGCCCGCTGCTGACCAACCCCTGGTTCGCTGAATTCACCCACACCTATGGCAAGCTGGGCCTGGCCGCGACCAAGGAACAACGGGTGTACCTGGCCCGCCTATACTGGATGACCATCGAATTCGGCCTGATGGAAACCGCCCAAGGCTGCAAAATCTACGGCGGCGGCATTCTTTCATCGCCCAAAGAGACCGTATATTGCTTGTCTGGTGAACCCGAGCACCAGGCCTTCGACCCCGTCGAAGCCATGCGTACACCGTACCGCATCGACATCCTGCAGCCCCTGTACTTCGTGCTGCCGAACATGAAACGCCTGTTCGACCTGGCCCACGAGGACATCATGGGCATGGTCCACACCGCCATGCAGCTGGGCCTGCATGCACCTAAATTTCCACCCAAGGTTGCTGCCTGAGCGACCTTGCCGATAACAACTCGAAGCGGAAACTACCCCATGAATGCCTTGAACCAAGCCCATTGCGAAGCCTGCCGCGCCGACGCGCCGAAAGTCACCGACGAAGAGCTGGCAGAACTGATTCGCGAGATCCCGGACTGGAACATCGAAGTACGTGACGGCCATATGGAGCTGGAGCGCGTCTTCCTGTTCAAGAACTTCAAGCACGCCTTGGCGTTCACCAATGCCGTTGGCGAAATCGCCGAAGCCGAAGGCCACCACCCCGGGCTGCTGACCGAGTGGGGCAAGGTGACCGTGACCTGGTGGAGCCACTCGATCAAGGGCCTGCACCGCAACGACTTCATCATGTGTGCGCGCACCGACAAGGTGGCGGAATCGGCTGAAGGCCGCAAGTAAAGCCGCGACTGCCCCACTGACACCGGCAAGGCCGGTGCCCTGCGCCCCCCTGCCTGGCGGGCGAACGCGCCACAAAGCCGCCGTTTTGCGGCCAGATGTTGTGCGCTGTTCGCCCGCAAACCCGACCGGCGAGCGGGAAAAAAACCAAACTGTCATCCAGACTTGTGTATCCTGCCCCAGCTTTGTAAAGCTTCAAACGCGCCTGGCGCAGACTTTTCACTCACACTTGCGAGGAACGACGAGATGCATGAGATCCCGAATCTTCCCTTCCCAAGCCTGAACCCAGAAGAGCCAACCGTGACCGCCCACGCCGAACCGGCAGCTGCCGTCGAGCAGGATGGTGACGATCAATCCAGCGCTGACCAGGACTAACTGCGCATCCCCGACTGTGTGAAAACGGCTGACTTGCGGGCCACCCCCGTCAGCACGTTTTCACACCGTCCAGAACCCATGTAGGCCCTCATGCCCGACTCACCCCGCCCCCTTGCGGTCACCCTGCAAGTCGTCTCCATCGTTCTGTTCACCTTCATTGGCTACCTGAACATCGGCATTCCGCTGGCCGTACTGCCCGGCTACGTACACAACGACCTGGGTTTCAGTACCGTCGTCGCCGGCCTGGTGATCAGCGTGCAGTACCTGGCGACCCTGCTCAGCCGCCCTGCCGCCAGCCGCATCATCGACAACCATGGCAGCAAGAAAGCCGTGATCTACGGCCTTGCCGGCTGTGGCATCAGCGGCGTGTTCATGCTGGCCTGCGCCTTCCTGACCCACCTGCCCGGGTGGAGCCTGGCCTGCCTGCTGGCTGGCCGACTGGTGCTGGGCAGCGCCGAAAGCCTGGTGGGTTCGGGCTCGATAGGCTGGGGCATCGGCCGGGTCGGGGCTGCCAACACGGCCAAAGTGATTTCCTGGAACGGCATTGCCAGCTACGGCGCCCTGGCCATCGGCGCGCCGCTGGGCGTACTGATGGTCAAGGGCCTTGGGCTGTGGAGCATGGGCCTGAGCATCATCCTGCTGTGCGCGGTAGGCCTGCTGCTGGCCTGGCCCAAACAGGCTGCGCCCATCGTCCATGGCGTACGCCTGCCGTTCCTGAGCGTGCTGGGCAAAGTCTTCCCGCATGGCTCGGGGCTGGCCCTGGGCTCGATCGGCTTTGGCACCATCGCCACCTTCATCACCCTGTATTACGCCAGCCAGGGCTGGGCCAACGCCGCACTCACCTTGAGCCTGTTCGGTGCCAGTTTCATCAGTGCTCGCCTGCTGTTCGGCAACCTGATCAACCGGATTGGCGGGTTTCGCGTGGCCATTGCCTGCCTTGCGGTAGAAACGCTGGGGCTGCTGATGCTGAGGCTGGCGCCCAGCGCGGAGCTGGCGCTGGCTGGGGCAGCACTGAGCGGGTTTGGCTTTTCGCTGGTATTCCCGGCGCTGGGCGTTGAGGCAGTGAATCAGGTCTCGGCGGCCAACCGCGGGGCGGCGGTGGGGGCGTATTCGCTGTTCATCGACTTGTCGCTGGGGGTAACCGGGCCTCTGGTGGGCGCAGTGGCGGCCGGGTTCGGGTTTGCCTCGATGTTTCTGTTTGCCGCCGCCGCTGCGGCCTGTGGGTTGCTGCTGAGCCTGTATCTGTATCGGCAGGCTCAACAGGCCCGGGCGCGGTAAAACGACGCCGCGCTGGGCTGCAAGGCAGCCCGCGCCGCTGAAGGTCAGCGCTGAGCGTACTGCAACACCACTTCCAGCGGGTGGCGCATCTGGCGTTCGGTCATGCGCTTGACTTGGCTGCGGCACGAATACCCGGTAGCCAAAGGTTCGCCCTCCTTGTCCAGCTTGGTGGCCCAGCTTTGCTCGAAGATGGTCCGCGAGGTTTCCTGGTTGCGCGCCTCATGCCCATAGGTACCGGACATACCGCAGCAGCCAGTGGCCTCGGTCACCAGCTTCAGCCCCAAACGGGCAAACACCTGCTCCCATTGGCGGGTACTGGCCGGCACATTGGTCTTCTCGGTGCAGTGCGCCATCAGGCGGAAGTTGCCCGGCGCGGTCGGTGCCTGTTCGGGCAGCACATTCATCAGCCATTCCTGCGGCAGCAGCACCTGCGGGCAACCGTCCATGCCCGGCACCTTCTGGTACTCCTGGCGGTACACCAGGGTCATGGCCGGGTCCAGGCCCACCAGCGGCACGCCGCAATCGGCCAGGGCCTTGAGCTGGCTGGCATTGCGGATCGCCGCCTTGGCGAATGCACCGAGGAACCCCTGCACATGCAGCGGCTTGCCGTTGGCGCTATACGGCGCCAGGAACACCCGGTGGCCGAGGCGGTTGGCCAGGTCGATGAACGCCGAAAGCAACGGCGTTTCGAAGTAACGGGTGAAGGCATCCTGCACCAGCACGATGCTGCGCTCGCGCTGGGCCGGGGTCAGTTCGCGCAGCGCCGGCACCGTGGCCACGCCAACACGGCAGCGGGTCAGGGTGGCCTGGAAGTTGAAGCGGCTGATCAATGGGCTGTCGACCATGCCAACCTTCTCGGCCAGCAGCCTGCTCACCCATTTCGACCCCATCACCGCGTTGTACAGCCCCGGTGCGTGTGCCAGGTAGGGGATGGTGAACTCCAGCGAGCCGATCAGGTAGTCGCGCAGGGGGCGCTGATAACGGCCGTGGTACAGCTCGAGAAAGCGCGAGCGGAAGTCCGGCACGTTGACCTTGATCGGGCACTGCCCAGCGCAGGATTTGCACGCCAGGCAACCGGCCATGGCGTCATACACCTCATGGGAGAAGTCGGCCTGGCCCTGGTTGCGTGCGCGGTTGTTGCGCAGGCGCGCCGGCAGGCCCTTGAGCCACGAGACCTTGTTACGCGCCGCAGCCAGCACGTCGATGTTCGCTTCGCCCTGCAGGCGCAGCCATTCGCGCATCAGCGAGGCACGGCCCTTGGGCGAGTGCTGGCGCTCACGGGTGGCTTTCCATGAGGGGCACATGGCGTCGTTGGGGTCGTAGTTGTAGCAGGCACCGTTGCCGTTGCAGTGCACGGCGCTGCCGAAGTCTTGCCAGACCCGTTCGTCGATGCTGCGGTCCAGGTCGCCGCGCAGGGTCACGCCATCGACCTTGGTCAGGCCTTCGGCGCTGTCGGGCGGCGTGCAGATCTTGCCCGGGTTCAGCTGGTTATGCGGGTCGAAGGCGCCCTTCAGGCGCTGCAGTGCTGGGTACAGTTCGCCGAAATACTCCGGCACGTACTCCGAACGTAGGCCCTTGCCATGCTCGCCCCACAACAGGCCGCCATAGCGTTTGGTCAGTGCCGCCACCGCATCGGAAATCGGCTTGACCAGCGCGGCCTGGGCCGGGTCTTTCATGTCCAGCGCGGGGCGTACGTGCAGCACGCCGGCATCCACGTGGCCGAACATGCCGTAGGCCAGGCCGTAACCATCGAGCAAGGCCCGGAAATCGGCGATGTAGTCGGCCAGTTGCTCCGGCGGCACCGCGGTGTCCTCGACGAAAGGTTGCGGGCGCACCTCGCCCTCGACGTTACCCAGCAGGCCCACCGAGCGCTTGCGCATGGTGTAGACACGGGTGACGGCCTCGGAACCCTCGGCCAGCGTGTGGCCCAGGCGCTCGACACTGGTGTCGCTCTGCAGGTGCTGGAGGAACGCCTGCACCTTGGCATTGACCTGCGCCGGCTCGTCCCCGCAGAACTCCACCAAGTTGATGCCCAAGGTCGGCCGCTCGGGGTCGGCCGGGAAGTATTCGGCAACGCTGTGCCAGACGATATCCTTCATCGCCAGCATGAGCACCTTGGAGTCCACGGTTTCGATGGACAGCGGCTTGTGCGCCATCAGCGCATTGGCGTCGCGCAGGGCATCCATGAAGCTGGTGTAGCGCACATTGACCAGTACCGCGTACTTGGGGATCGGCAGCACATTGAGCTTGGCTTCGACTACATACCCAAGCGAGCCCTCGGCACCGCACAGCACGCTATTGAGGTTGAAACGGCCCTGTTCGTCGCGCAGGTGCGCCAGGTCGTAGCCGGTCAGGCAGCGGTTGAGCTTGGGGAAGGTGCGCTCGATCAGGTCGCCCTGGGTTTGCTGGATGTCCCGCGCCATGCGGTACACCTCGCCCACCCGGCCAGGCGCGGCACAGGCCTGCTCCAGCGCGGCCTCATCGATCGGCAGGCTGTGCAGGCGCTCGCCACCGAGCAGCACGCTGTGCAACTCCAGTACGTGGTCGCGGGTTTTGCCATAAGTACAGCTGCCCTGGCCGCTGGCGTCGGTGTTGATCATGCCGCCGACGGTGGCGCGGTTGGACGTGGACAGCTCAGGGGCGAAGAACAGCCCGTACGGCTTGAGCGCAGCATTGAGCTGGTCCTTGACGGTGCCGGCCTGCACCCGCACCCAGCGCTCCTCGACATTGATTTCGAGGATGTTGTTCATGTGCCGCGACAGGTCGACGACGATACCATCGGTCAGCGACTGGCCGTTGGTGCCGGTGCCCCCGCCGCGCGGGGTGAGCTTGACGTGCCGAAAGCGTGCTTCGGCCATCAGCGTGGCCACGCGCGCCACATCGTCGGCATCCAGCGGGAACACCGCAGCCTGCGGCAGGCGCTGATAGATCGAGTTGTCGGTGGCCAACACCGTGCGGGTCGCGTAGTCGGCGCTGATCTGGCCACGGAAGCCGCTGTTGCGCAGGGCTTCGAGGAATTCTGGGTAGTTGGCGCTGGGTGCAACGGTTGGCAGCTGGGCGATCATCGAAGGATGGCCTCTTGATATTGGCTATTCACGGGATTCCTGTCGCCCCGGCATGGGTCAAACCAGGCGGGGGTGACGTATAAGCCAATGTTCCTGTAGTTTGCGCTCAGGGGCAAACGGATAATCCTGCCGCTATCAATGACTTTTATGAATGAATTACCGCCACCTGACTCCGTCCATGTCGCTGCTGCTGGCATTCGAGGCCGCCGCCCGGCATGAAAGCTACACCCGCGCCGCTGCCGAACTGTCACTGACCCAGAGCGCGGTCAGCCGGCAGGTGCAGGCACTGGAACAACAATTGGGCCTGACCCTGTTCCGCCGTGAAGGGCGCCAGGTGCAGCTGACCGATGTCGGCCGGCTGTACCAGGGCGAGCTCAGCGAGGCGCTGGGGCGCATCCGCAGCGCCACCCTGCAAGCGCTGGCTTACCAGTCAGGGGTCGGCACCTTGCGCCTGGCCACCCTGCCCACCTTCGGCTCCAAATGGCTGTTGCCGCGCTTGCATGCGTTCTACAGCGCGCACCCAGGCATGCTGGTGCACATTCACTCACGCATCGAAGCCATCAATTTCGAAACCAGCGAGATCGATGCCGCCATTGGCGTGGCCAGCCACGACCTGCCCGGGCTGGTCTGCCATCGCCTGCATGCCGAGGAACTGGTGGTGATCGTACCGCCGCAGGCCAGCGCCGACCGCCAGGGCTGGAGCCCCGCCAGCATCAGCGAAGAGGTGCTGCTGAACGTGGCCAACAACCCGCATGCCTGGGGCGAGTGGTTTTCCCACCATGGCCTGCCGCACCGGGCGATGCGCCTGGGGCCGAGTTTCGAGCTCACCTCGCACCTGATCCAGGCCGTGCGCGCCGGGATCGGCATCGGGCTGGTACCGCGCATTCTCGTGGAAGAAGAACTGGCCAAGGGTGAACTGCACAGCCCCGGAACAGCTTTTGCCAGCCAGCGCAGTTACTACCTGATCTACCCGCCGAGGAATGAGGCATTACCGTCGTTGCGGGCGTTCAGGGGGTGGTTGCTGGAGCAGATCTGAGTCCTGCCTCGACCGCATAGGCCCCAAGCCCTGTGTAGTACCTGTGGGAAATTCTATGGT